>VEPB01000295.1 GCA_012026715.1 Methylococcaceae bacterium
GCCAATCCCTGGTGGTCTGGGCCATCCGCGAAGGGCGCCAGTGCGCCCGCGCCGTTGACGAATTCCTCATGGGCAGTTCCGACCTGCCCCGCTAGGGGCTTGCATTCCGCGCCGCGGCTCGCCAGGCCGCGGTGCCTACCCTTCCTAGCTGCATTCCTGCGATGACGAGAATCTTCACCCTCGCCCGCGTCTTCGGTCTGATGCTGATGGTGTTCAGCTCAACTTACGTCCTGCCCATCGCGACTTCACTGATTTATCGCGATGGCACCGTCATGCTGTTCATCGAAGACATGGGCCTGACCTTCGGCGCGGGCGGGTTCCTGTGGTTGGTGGCGCGGCACGAAGTGGGCGAACTGAAGGCGAAGGACGGCTTCTTGCTGGTAGTGATGGCATGGATCGGAATGGCGGGCTTCGCAACCTTTCCGCTGCTTTCCAACATCCCGGGCCTATCCTTTGTCGACGCCTACTTCGAAACTATGTCAGGGCTGACCACCACCGGCGCGACGGTGCTAAGCGGCCTCGACAACCTGGCGCCGGCCATCAACCTGTGGCGCCATGAATTGACGTGGATCGGCGGGATGGGGATCATCGTCATGGCGGTCGCCATTCTTCCCGTACTGGGTGTCGGTGGGCGCCAGCTGTTCATGGCGGAAACGCCGGGGCCGATCAAGGACAGCAAACTCGCCCCCCGCATCACCGAAACCGCCAAGAATCTCTGGCTGGTTTACGGCGGCATCACCCTGGCGTGTGCCGTAAGCCTGAAGCTGGTCGGGATGAACTGGCTGGATGCGGTCTGCCACGCGTTTGCCACGATGGGGCTAGGCGGGTTTTCCACCCATGATGCCAGCGTCGGCTATTTCGACTCGCCGGCGATCGAAATAGTGCTCATGGTGTTCATGGTGCTGGCGGGCATGAATTTCGCCACCCATTACCTGGTCCTCCATAACCGCAGCCTGAGACCTTACCGGCTGGATACCGAGGCCTATCCCTATCTGGGGCTGTTGCTGGGTTCGTGTCTGGGCATCGGGTATTTTCTGTATGCCAGCGGAACCTATGGCGACTTGAGTACTTCCTTGCGCCATGCCAGTTTCAATCTGATCACCATCGCCACCGACTGTGGTTTCGCCAGCGTGGATTTCAATCAGTGGCCGGTGTTTGCGCCGCTGTGGATGCTGTTTCTGAGCTGCGTGACCGTATGCACCGGCTCGACCGGCGGCGGGATCAAGATGATGCGGACCCTGATCCTCATCAAGCAGAGTCAGTTGCAGATGCTGCTTTTGACCCATCCCACCGCCGCCAACCCCCTCAAGATCGGCAAGATGGTGGTCTCCTCCCACATCCTGCTGTCGGTGCTGGGGTTCATCTTCGTCTATTTCATGAGCATCGTCATCCTGACCCTGGCGCTGATCATGTCCGGCATGGATGTCGTCTCTTCCTTCTCGGCGATCATCGCCTGCATCAACAACGCCGGCCCAGGCTTGGGCCAGGTCGGTCCCGCCAGCAATTTCTCCAGCCTCAACGACTTCCAGACTTGGACCTGTACCCTCGCCATGTTCCTGGGCCGTATCGAAGTATTCACAGCCCTGATCATATTTACTCCGGCGTTTTGGAGGAAGTAGTTATCTGAGATTTTACGTAGTGTATTGCTATGTGGTTACCATCGGGGGGCGACGTCAGTGGTCATCAACACTGTGGAGGATTGTCCGGATACCAATCTCCAGGAGCCAATACTTGGCTGCAGCTATTTCTCTTTTTGAAACACTTGCAGTATTCGTAGGCGCTGCCAGTGGCGCTGATCATTGTTTTGCAGCATTCGACGCTCCCAATCTGCTTCTCAGTTTCGACGAATTCAAAAGTAGTACTCTTCACTATTCTGTTTTCTCTTTTAAAAGCCTTGCAATCTTTGTCGCACTTTCGCATTTCTAATGGGCGACCGGGTTCTGGATATATTACGATTTTATCAGCGTCAGGAAACTCAACTGAGTGAATTCTGCCAGGAGTTTCCGGTATGGTAAGGAGTGCGGTGAGAATGGCGGTGAGTATGCCGACCAACAGCCAAAGTAGACCCACTTGGTTGGTTTGCATGTATCGAACTACAGTTTTCATGATGTTATCTCCTGGTGCGGTAGCTAGCGTTGTGGCTTATTGTTCTAAAACGACAGGCTTACTTGGCCATAGAAAATTTGGTCCGGAACTAACCGTGGGTCTGGATTTGTTGGGACGATAACGTTGATGTCTTGGAATTTGAATTTCTGGTTGAAGGTATTCTTAAATCCAATCCGGGCAAGGCCGTTTCGTTTTGGAAAACGGTAGCCCGCTGAGATATCGAACGTCCAAAAGTTACTTTCCTTGTCGCTGTTTTTTGAGTCGGGATCATAGTGGATAAATTGCGTTACATGTTCGGTGCCGAACGAGGCGAATAGGCCGTTGGGGTGATAGAAATTAAGGGTAATTGGGAAGCGATGGGTTTGGAACTGATTGACAGATGTGTTATTAAACAAATTCTGGAACCCTTCAAGAAAATACTCGGCTCCGAAGGACATCCACTTGGCTGGGGTCCAGTAAAAATATGCGCGGTGGAACTGTTCATTCTGCCGTCTGAACGTTGTCGAGTCTTGTCCTATAATGGGTACTTCTACGTCTCTCCAGCTAGCTTCAAATCCCGAAAAAACCGTGGATGAAAATTCGTGGTCGATCCCAACGCCAAATCGCGACCCATAGCTTCCATTAATATCGTCAAAAAACTGGTTGAGCCCAGCAATTTGAGTGGGTTGCAGTGTTTGATTGGATACGAACGGGCGTTTCAGGAACTTAAACCAGGCTGCCCGCAATGTGGTCTTAGGTGTAATATTCCAAACCAAGCCAAGTTTGGGGTTGATTCTGGAGATCGGTTTGAAAACAGTATTCTGCTGATTAAAGTAATCCGCGCTCATGCCGGCAATGGCGGTAAATGATTTAGTCAGTTGAAATGTCCCATAAATGTGGCCGTCCCAGAACTGAAGGTTCCCTGTATTATGAGAAAAGTTAGGTCCTCGGTCGTCTACGGTATTGGTAACGTCTGTCCCAGTCTGAGTAACGTGCTCGATGCCAGATACTACATTAACGGCAGCGTTGGCCCAGCGGTACTGAAGCGCTGAATCAAAATTGTCGATGGCAGAGCTTGTCTTCCGCAGGATTCCTTCATCAGAGGAGCTTGAGTAGAAATCTTGCGCGGCATAAATGAACGAAGCCAACACATCGTGGCCAGGGTTGGGGCTAAATCGCGCACCAACCCTCGCGGTGGTCTTGTTCAAAGTGTTACGCTCTGTTGGGCTGAAGCTCCTCGGGTCAAAAAACAAATTTCGGTCTCCCCATGAGCTGTTGCGGTCACGCAGTTCGGTCTGGACGGTGAACAGCGGGGAAACCTGATATTGCGCAAACGCAGTATACAGATTGTGATCGATATAGTTGTTTTCACGAAAGCCGTCAGAGTTGTAATGAAATTGGCCAAGGCTGTAGGAAAAAGGGCCTTTTACGCCGGACAACAATGCTTCATCGGCTGCTGTGTTATTGCTCGCCATGAGTCCGGATAGCCTAATGTTCGGCTTGTTTCGTTCGAAAAGTGGATTGAATTCCTGAAAGGCTGCAGTGGAGGGTCCGAGCTGGTTGCCTGTCAGGAGGTCTTTTTCTGCGAGTTGCGGCGAAATCGGCAGCACATTTTCGGATTGTAGAAGCTGCGATTGGAGTAGTTCACTGGCCCGCGCGATATCGTGACGAGGAAGGCGAGTATATAGGTCGCCCAGCAACCGATGAGCAGAGAAATCGTTCGGATCGCGTATCGACGCTTTCCATCCTTGCAAAAAACCCATCTGCTCGAAAGTCAAGGTGCTGTAGATTCTCCCGAGTGCTGCGCTTCTGGCGGCGGAGTCGCTGTCCAACAGCTGTTTCGAGCGATAGACTGCGCGGTTGTCATTCAGCTCTATCGCCCTCTGTAAATCGTGCAGCGCTTCGACCGGCCGGTTTTCCGTCTGCTTTTTGATGGCATCGTAAAAATGCGGCGTCGGGTCTTTGGGGTCGTATTGTCTAGCCAGTTCAAACTGGGTTTCGGCTAATTCATTCCGCTTTTGCTCGTAATAAGCCTTGCCTAGATAACTGCGGATCAGCGAATCGTTGGGGTCGAGGTTGGCGGCGACTTCGATGTCTTCGGTGCCGGGTTCCAGATCGCCGTTGCGGATTTTTGCGAGCCCAAGTCCGAAATGGGCGAGGGGGTCGAAGGAGTCGAGTTCGATGGCTTTCTGGAAGCTTTGCGTGGCTTCGTCGGTGTCGGTTTCCATCAGTTGGGTGAAGCCGAGGACGGTTCGAGCGCGGCCCAACTTGGGATTTAGCTGGGTGGCTCGTTCTGCTGCCCGGCGGGCTTTGCTTCTTTCTCCCAGGGAGGCCAGCAGTTCGGCATGGCGGGCGTGGGCGAGGCCATTTTCGGGGTCGATGCGTAATGCCGCTTCCACCGACTCACGAGCCTGGTCCAATTCGAAGCGGGCCTGTTCCGCATAGGAACGCGCCAGCAATGGAATTGGCGAGGTGGGCTCACTGGCGGCGGCTTCGTTGGCCAGGAAAAGCGCCTGTTCCTTGTCGTTGCGGGCAAGGGCGATCATCGCCAGCAGCGACTTGGCACTGGCGTTGGCCGGCTTGGAACGGACGGCTTGGCGAATGAGCGGTTCCGCCTGGTCCACCTGGCCCACCGTCAGCAGCAGGGCCGCCTGGAAGGCGAGCGCATCGGGGGCCGACCGCTCCGGCTCGGGAACCTGCTCCAGGCTCGTGAAAGCATCCGCGATACGTCCGGCCTGATACAGGTTGATGGCCTTGCGCAGCGTCGGATCCTTCGCCGAACGGAGCAACGCGCGGGTGTCGATGATGGGCGGATAGTAAAGTGCCCACTGCACCGCATCGCGGGGCCTGATGAGTAGTTTGATCCGGGGCGCCTGGCCGGACTCGGCGATGCCGGTTTGGCCCTTGGTCAGGCTCAGTTTGCCTTTGGCGTTGCTGAGGCGGACCGTTCCTTCGAAGACGGTGACTTCGGTCTGGTCGCCGGTGCTGGATACCAGAAACTCAGTGCCTTCGATGCCGGCATTAACGAAGGGGGTGGTGACGTCGAAATGCCGTGGGGTATGACTGCGGACGTGGACGTCGCCATAATCGACCGCCAATACCACGCGATCCGCGACGGTGAGAAAGTTGACCAGAGTGTTCTGATTCAGGGATACCCGGGTGGCAAGGTTTTCCAGCATCGCCAATACCGCGCGGCTCAGGGCGCCGGTTCGAACCCGGTCTTCCACGCAGTAACCCTGTTGCAGGATCGCAGGCTGCCAAACCGCCCGCCGCGCGAACTGCGCATCGACCTGGCCCAATGCCGAAACCAGTTGCGTTACAGGCTGCCGGCAAGTCTGTTCGTAAGCCCACCCGCTGGTGCTGGCCAGTAAGAGCAAACACGCAAGCGCGCGAGCATTCACGATCATCGGATTTCCCCTCGATGAATCCTTGTTCTAGTGTGAAGCGTTGGCGGATTCTAGGCAGATTATTGAACGTGTTACAAGTGAATATTCACCTCTTGATGTGGAGGTTCAGCCAGGTCATACCACGTCAAGGCGAAATGGTGTAATTAGGTGTTTCTGTTTTTGTGGGCTGGTCATATACTTTGATGTGACCGGAATTAGGAATTCTCTTGGGGGGTGATAATGGGCTAAGCTTTGGACCAAGTCCTCGAATATCGCAAGATGGCCGAAAGGAAGAACCGCCCAAAGCTGCAATCTGAATTTTATGAAGCCGGCGGCAGATAGATTCGGTGGCGTGTTTTTAAGATACCCTTCTGTATCGACGCTCTTACGGGCAAGGGGTCTCGCACTTCTGATGGTCGGGGAAGTTTTTCCGATAGACACAGAAATTCGATCCGCCTTGAGTGATGCTTCGACATTTCAGACTTCCATTACAAGGTTGGGCGCCGGCTGGAATGGTGCAGTTAGTCAGGATTTGTTTCTCCTGAATAAGAGATTTTGCTGTGTATGCGGCAAAGGCTACGAAAATGGCAATTAATCCACCCATTAACCATGGTCGGTCCCTGATAAGGTCCAGAAAGCGACTCACACTAAAGTGAGGGAATGGCGAGAAATGTTTAATGACAAAAGGATGATTGTGGCAATTGGTGGTCATCGCTCTGGTGTTATCCTTTAACATATCAGCTGCCTCTGTGAATTTATATCTGACGGTTGTATTTCAGGGGCTGGGTTATGGGTAAATATTTTTCGGTCGTTTTCTCTCCGTATTGAAGGTTTTTCATTTGGTATTGATGCGTGGATCTGAACTGTTTTATCCGATAGTTCCGTAAAAGGCTATCAGGAGCACGGCGTTTCGCATTTTTTATGTGTTCCGATGTCTTGTTTGTACACGCAATAGCGCCTGCCGTCTTGAGTGATCGATGCGCAGTTTGTACTGCCGTTGCAAGGCACTGGATTGGATGGGATTACGCATCCTGGGAGTATTTGTTCTGTCTGAGTGCTTTGCTTTAGTATGTAAATTATGAGCGATAAAATCGTAAGAGTTATAAAGGCAGCGAGCCAGGGATGATTTCTTGAGAGCGTTACGATAGCGTTATTGCGACGGAAATTTGATGTCATTATGTGTATCTCCGTTATTGCGGTTTGGAAACAGTGCGTGCTTTAGGATTGCTGCTGTTTTGCGGAGATTGAATGGCTCCTCTGCTATGGGATTTGTGTGGAAACCTTATTTGTCAAAAGGCCAAGGTTAGGCTGGCATTAAAGCTTCTTTCCGGCCAGTAAAACATATCTCTTTCTGCATAGATTGCACTTCGCTCTGATAGGCCTTGATAGTTAAATTCTTTGTTGAAAAGGTTGCGCACATCAAAGCGCAGAATGCCTAGTCGATTCGGAAGCCTATAGCCGAGTCCAAGATCTACTAGGGCGAAATGACTTGAGTATTTTTGTGAAATAAATCTGTCGTCGACAAAATAGGTTCCGCCCGTACTTTGATCGACATAGGTAACAGCGGTGCTTGCAAAAAAGCCGCTGGTATGAAAGAAATTCGCGGTAAAAGGTACTCGATGAGTTTGTATATGAGGCGCTAAGTTTGGGATGATGGCTTCAGAGAATGGTACATCCTTCATGTCGTTGAAAACGGCAAGTTCGTAGGAAATCGAAAGGGCTAGCATGGTGGTCGGCGCCCAATTCAAGTAGGTGCGATAAAGATCCTCGCGAGTCTTTCCGAGGTTGGAGTTCTCTAGCCCGTACCGTGGGAAATGCAGATGCCTCGTCGAGGCTTCAAGCCCAAAAAAGAGCGTGGATGTGACTTTTTGGTCAATTCCAACGCCGTATCGAGAAACATCGGTTGCATTGTAGTCATCGAAAAACTGATTGAATCCTGCAATTTGTGTAGGTTCAATGGTCTGGTCGGTAATCAACGGCCGTTTGAGGGATCTAAATCCGGCGAGGCGAAGGGTTGTTTTCGGTGTAATCGACCACATGAGCCCAAGCTTCGGATTTATTTGGTTGCGGGTCCCGTTGCCGTTGATTTCTCTGTAAGGCCCGTCGTTGAGGGCATCGAAGCTAAATCCGAAAATTAACGACGTTTTTGCCCATGGTGAAAGGTAGTTATACAAGTATCCATTTGCGTGTTTCGTTGCCATTCTATTGCTAAATGTATCGTTGATATCGGAGTAACCAAGTCCTACGATGGACTTTAGGAAGTCATTGTGGAACTGATACTGTGCTTCTGTAATATAGCCTTCGGATTCGGACTTGAAGCTTTGATCCAGTCGTCTTGATTTGTATATCAATGAAACTATAAGATCCGAGGTATCGTTGGGTGCATAGTGGCCCCCTAACCGTAAGACCGTCGATTGCTCCTTGCGGGCGTTCTCGGTGGTTTGAGGTATTCCTGGAGCGCGTCTGGCCAAGTCCTGGTTGCGAAGGTCGCTATACCTGGCTTCCATTTGAACGCTGAGATCTGGAGTCAACGCGGTTTGAAAAAAAGCATTGTAGATGTTGTTCTCTTGAGCGTTATTACGACGATAGCCATCGGTGCTGTAGTGGAACTGGCCGACACTGTAAGAGAGGTTTCTCCATACACCGGAATGCGTGACTTCGTCCGCCCAGGTTCCGCGGCTTCCCAGTAATCCCGTTGCCTGAAAATTCAAGCGATCTCGCTCAAATAAAGGGTTGAACTCATTGAAACTTTGGGCTGTTGGTCCCAGGCTCATTAGATTCAATAAATTGGTTTCGGCGAGATGAGGCTGTATGGGGGTGACATTTACCGGCTGCAGCAGCTGCGATTGCAGTAATTCACTGACCCGTGCCATCTCGTATCGGTTTGAGTTGGCATAAGTGTCGGCAAGAAAACGATGTCCCGAATAGTCGCTAGGATTGATGGTTACCGATTTCCATCCTTCGAGAAGTGCTCTTTGCGAAAAACCTAGATTGTTGTAGATCCGTCCTTGCGCCGCACTACGGGCCGCTAAGTCGCTGTCAAGTTTTTGAGTTGATCGGTATATGGCACGAGAGTCGTTTAATTCGACGGCTTTTTGAATGTCTTGCAAAGCCTCAACCGGCCGATTCTCGGTCTGCTTCTTGATGGCGTCGTAGAAGTAAGGGGTTGGATCTTTCGGGTCGTACTGCTTGGCCAGTTCGAATTGGCTGTCTGCCAGGTTGCTGCGCTTCTGCTCGTAGTAGGCCTTGCCCAGGTAGCTGCGGATCAGGGAGTCGTTGGGGTCGAGGTTGCCGGCGATTTCCAGGTCTTCGGTTCCTTCGGTCAACTCGCCGGTGCGGATCTTCGCAAGGCCCAGGCCAAACCGCGCCAGTGGATCGAAGGAGTCCAGGTCGATGGCGCGGCGGAAGCTGGCCGCCGCCGCATCGGTGTCGGCTTCCGCCAGTTGGGCGAAGCCCAGCAGGCTTTGGGTTCGGCTCAGCCTGGGATTCAGCGCGGCGGCCTTCTCGGCTTCCCGGCGGGCTTCCGGGCGATCGCCCAGCGATGCCAGCAATTCGGCCCGGCGGGCGTGGGCCAGGGCGTTTTCGGGATCGAGCCGCAGCGCGGCGTCGACCGTCGCCAGCGCTCCCTGCAGATCAAAGCCCGCCTGTTCAACGTAAGAGCGGGCCAGCAACGGGATAGGCGAGCGCGGAGCCAGGGCCGTGGCTTCCTGCGCCAGGGCGAGAGCCTGCTCCTTTTGATTGCGGGCGAGAGCGATCACGGCCAGCAGCGACTTGGCCGTGGCGTCCTGACGGTGGTCGAGCAGCAGCGGTTCGGCTTGATCGACCCGCCCCGCGGTCAGCAACAGGCCGGCCCTGAAATTCAGGTATTCGGGGGAAAGCCGCAGGTCTTCGGGTACGCGGTCGAGGGCTGCCAGGCTGTCGGCAACGCGCCCGGAAAGGTAAAGCGCGGCGGCTTGGCGGAGGCCGGGTGGCGCCGAACCGAGCAATGCCTTGGCGTCGATGAGGGGCGGATAGTACAAGGCCCACTGCACGGCGTTTTCCGGCTTCAGCAGTAGTTTGATCCGGGGTGCCTGGCCGGCCTGGGCGATGCCGGTCTGCCCCTTGCCGAGGATCAGCTTGCCCTGGGGATTCGTCAGCCGGACCGTGCCTTCGTAAACCGTGATCTGAGCCTGATCGGAATCGGCCGATACCAGAAACTCGGTGCCTTCGATGCCGGCGTTGACGAACTTGGTGGAGACGTCGAAATGCCGCGGCGTATGGCTGCGAACGTGAACCTCGCCGTAGTCGACCGAGAGATTGACCCGGTCTTCGGTGGTCACGAAATTGACCAGGGTTTTTTGATTGAGGGAAAGCCGGGTCGCGATGCCTTCCGTCATCGACAGGACGGCGCGGCTCAAATCGCCGGTGCGGACCCGGTCTTCGACGCAGTAGTCCTGATGCAGCACTGCGGGCTGCCAGATTTCCCGCCGTGCGAACTGCGTGTCGACCTGGCCCAGGGCGGACACCAGTTGTGCGATCTTGGGCCTGCACAACCGTTCATCCGCGTTGCTGACATTACCGGCCAGCGCGAGCAATGCGGCGAGTGCCATGCCATGCGCGATCAAAGGTCTGCCCATCATGGTTCCCTGTTGCGTTTTGCGGTGGCGACGGATTCTAGGTGCATCACCCAAGCGGAACAAGGGGATTGTCGCAGTGGGGGACTCTCGTGGTTGGGCCGTCAGGCCTCGGCGAGACGTTCGCGACACGCCTTCAGATAAAAGCGGGTGGGCCCGTCATCGGGAAAGTCCTCCCGCAGCAGCGCGAACAGCTCGAAAGCGCCGTGCCAGTCGCCTTTTTCGAAACGCTCCAATGCGTCCGCGAATCCCTCCAGGAGAGTCGGGTTTGCGGCACCTGGCGCATCGAGGTGGCCGAGCAACTCGTGGACCCGCACTTCATCCCGTCTGCCCGGAAGTTTGAAAAGCCCCAAGTCGCGCGTCGCATATCCTGCGAGTCCCGTGACCATGCTGTCGGAAACCAGGGTGCGGGTGCCCAGTACCTTGTTCAAGGCTTCCAGGCGCTGAGTGGTGTTCAGGGTGTCGCCGAAGGCTTTCAATTCGCCGGCATAGGCGATCCACATGGGGCCGAAATTGATTCCGACGCGAATCGGGAAGTGGACTTGGCGCCTGCGGGTAAACTCCGCGACGGCCTCTTGCAGGCGGATCGCCGCATCCAGGGCATGGCTGCGGCGGTCCACGCGGCGGCGTTCCAGCTGCCGACCCGCCCGGCGCCAGCGCCAGCGCAGCAGACTGCCGGGAAGCAGGGCGGTCGCCCCCCGCTCGCCGGCGGGCGCCTGTCCCCACCACAATGCGAGCATGCCATCGCCGGCCCAATCCTTGACGGTGCCGCCGTGCTCGCGCACCGGCCGTTCGACCATCGTTTGATAGTCCTGCATGAAGTGGGCGAGCCATTCGCCGTCGCGGGAGTCGGTCAGAGCGGTATAGCCTTCGCCGTCTGTCACGAGGCATACGCCGCTGCAGTGCACGAAATCGCCGGCGAGCGGGGAGTCGGCCCGCTCCAGGATCGGCATCAGGGAGGCTGGAATCTTGATGGTGATGAGTTCCCGCAGATGCTGCTGCTGTTCGAGGTAGCGGCTGGTTAGCCCGAGCAGAATGGCCGCGGAAACCTGGAAAGAAGGCACCACGACGGGAATCCAAAGGGATTCCATACGGAACAGGGTGACCGCGGCGCCCTCGAACAGAATCCACGAAAGACACAGCGCCAGAAGTCCCACCCCGATCGGCAAATACATCGCCAGGATGCCGACCAGATAACCCCAGACGACCGTCACGAGCATCAGCCGAAGCGTCGGCAACGGGTGAATCAGCCGGCCCTCCAGCAAATTGGCATAAGCGGTCGCGAGCAGTTCGCCGCTGCTGATCTCGCCGAAAACGGTGGCGAACTTGGCGCCCTTGGCCAATTTCTCAAAGTCAGGCGAGGGGGAAATGACCACGACTTTGCCGTTGACCGCTTCGGCCGGAGGTTCGGGGGACAGCGGCAGGGTGGGAATGGCGCCGGCAGGACCGTAAGGGTTCACGTAGAGGGCATCGTCGCCTTGGTACATGCGGAATAGGGCCGCAACGGCCGGTACCCTGGGGGGGCGACGTTCCAGGTCGGCCAGGATCGCGTCCAGTGCTTCCGGCTCTCTCCCGGACCAGATGTCCAGGTTGGAAATCAGCCGGAGCAGCACTGGTTCGGGGCGCTGGTCATCCCTGTAGATTTCCAGAATATCCGCGAGGGATCGGAGATGGTGACGGTTGAGAATTGCCAGCAACTCGTCGTACCCCTCCCGCAGCGCTGCCACATGGAGGGCAACCACGGGGAGAGTGGGCCACAGGGAAGCTTCACTTTCCTGATCGGCCGATTGATCCAGGGGGCCACGGATGGCGGCGATTCCCGTCCAAAACCGGATCGATTCGCCGCGGCTGTCCTGGGCCGGAAACGGCGCGGTGGCCAAGGCGGCCTCCGCGAGTTGCTCGATCGGCGGATTGGCTTTGATGAGTTCGGTGGTGACACCGGTCTCTTTCGAAATCGATATGGGGTTGTAGGCCAGCTTATCCTGCAACAGCACGTTGCCGGCCTCCTTCAGGCTGACGGCGAGTTCGGCATCCTCCGCGGGTTTTATTTGAGTAAACAAAACATTGAGGATGCTCAGGGTGGCCCCCTGGCGCCGCAGGGTGCTGATGATTTCGCCGTAACGGCTGCGCGGCCAGCAGGCTGGCATCCACTTTTCAGAGTTTCGCGCGATGCATTTCTTGAGTTCCGGATCGTCCAGGAAGGTTTTCAGGCCGATGTTGACGATCCGGACGCTTTCCGGAACCTCTTTGCCAAAGAAGACGTTGCGAGCGTGGCTCAAAAACCACAAGCCCCAGGGATCCTCCACCGCCCAGGGCCAGGGCACAAGCACCAGCAATCCGGCGGTGAAGGCCAGCAGCAGCGCCAGGATTTGAGCCCGTACATGGCGGTTCCCGATCCATTGCAACACGGATCGAAGAGAGGGTCGGGGCAATCCGGACGAGATGGGCGATGCGGTGGTCGTCATGATCCCTGTGTGGGTGGGTTCCGATCCGTTGCCGGGGGATGGCGGCGGGCCGTCGCCGCCATCTTGCGTCAGCTGTGTCGCATGTCAAGGGGCGCTGGCCCCGGGTGTTTCCCGACCGCCGATTTTGCCCCTACACTAGCACCTGACAGCCTCCCGATGCCGTTGCGGTCGGGCAGCCAAACATGATCAGCCGCTGCGCGGAGAGCGCCATGACCCCGTTACCCGAGCCTTATGAGCCCCCCAGCCTGCAGGATGTCGCCGCGCTCAAGCAGTCTTTGGTCAACCGGCTGATCTATTCGATCGGCAAGGATCCTTTGGAAACCTCGGACCGGGACTGGTTCTTCGCCTTGGCTTACATCGTCCGGGATTGCATTACCCAGTGCTGGATGGATTCCATGCGGCGCTACTACCTGGGCGACGTCAAGCGGGTTTATTACCTGTCCATGGAGTTTCTCATCGGCCGCGCCCTGATGAACAGCCTCATCAACATGGGCTGTCACGACGAATTTCGCCAGGTGCTGGAAGACGTCGGATTGAACCTCGACGACCTCAGCGAGATGGAGGAAGAGGCAGGGCTTGGCAATGGCGGCCTGGGTCGGCTGGCGGCCTGTTTCATGGATTCTCTCGCCACCCTGCAACTGCCGGGATTCGGTTACGGCATCCGCTACGAATACGGCATGTTCTCCCAGAGCGTCGAGGACGGCCGGCAGATCGAGCGGCCCGACAACTGGCTGCGCTACGGCAATCCCTGGGAGTTCCCGCGGCCGGAAATGTTGTACCGGGTCCAGTTTCACGGACGGGTCCAGGAGTACCGCGACGAACACGGCCAGCCGCGCTTCCAGTGGCTGGATACCGAAGATGTCATGGCCATGGCTTACGACACCCCCATCCCCGGTTTCAAGGGGGCCACGGTCAATAACCTCAGGCTCTGGTCCGCCAAGGCCTCCCGCGATTTCGAGCTGAAATATTTCAACGAAGGCAACTACATCAAGGCGGTGGAGGAAAAGAACGAGTCGGAGAACCTGTCGAAGGTGCTCTATCCCGACGACACCACCGAGATGGGCCGAGAGTTGCGGCTCAAGCAGGAATTCTTCTTCGTCAGCGCTTCGTTGCAGGACATCCTGCGGCGATTCTCGGGCGACCATCCGCGCTTCCAGGACCTGCCGGAAGAAGTCGCCATCCAGCTCAACGACACCCATCCGGCCATCGCCATTCCCGAACTGATGCGTCTGCTGGTGGACATCCACCGGCTCAGTTGGGAGGAGGCCTGGCCCATAACCGTGGCGACCTTTTCCTACACCAACCACACCCTGCTGCCGGAAGCCTTGGAAACCTGGCCGGTCAAGCTGATGGAAACCATGCTGCCGCGCCACATGCAGATCATCTACGAGATCAACCACCGTTTCCTGCGCGACGTCAACCATGCGTTTCCCGGCGACATGGAGCTGATCCGGCGGGTATCGCTGATCGACGAGGCCGGCAGCCGGCGGGTCCGGATGGCCTATCTGGCCATCGTCGGCAGCCACCGCGTCAACGGCGTCGCCAAGCTGCACTCGGAGCTGATGCGGAGCACCATCTTCGCGGATTTTGCCCGCATCTTTCCCGACCGCTTCATCAACATCACCAACGGCGTGACCCCCCGGCGCTGGCTGAATCAGAGCAATCCCGGCCTGGCGGGGCTCATCACCCGCGCCATCGGCGACGGCTGGGTGACCGATCTGGCCCAGCTCAAGGGCCTGGCCACGCTGTCGCAGGATTCCGCCTTTCTGGCCGAATTCCGCAAGGTGAAACAGGACAACAAGGCTCGCCTGGCCGAACGGCTCCACCAGCGCTGGGGGATGGAACTGGATCCCGCCATGTTGTTCGACGTTCAGATCAAGCGGATCCACGAGTACAAGCGCCAACTGCTGAACGTGCTGCACGTCATCACCCGGTATAATCGGCTCCGTGCGAATCCCGACCTGCAACTGCCGCCGCGCGCGGTGATCCTGGGCGGCAAGGCGGCCCCCGGTTATTTCCGGGCCAAGCTCATCATCAAGCTGATCAACGACGTCGCCGATATCGTCAACCACGACCCCGTGGTCGCCGGACGGCTCAAGCTGGTGTTCGTGCCGAATTACAATGTGTCCAGGGCGATGGAATTGATCCCCGCGGTCGACCTGTCGGAGCAGATTTCCACTGCCGGCACCGAGGCCTCCGGCACCAGCAACATGAAGATGGCCATGAATGGGGCGTTGACCATCGGGACTCTGGATGGCGCCAACATCGAGATCCGCGATGAGGTGGGGGAAGACAACATCTTCATCTTCGGCCACACTGCGCAGCAGCTGATGGACCTGCGGCGCTGCGGCTACAATCCCTGGGACCATTATTATGCCAATGGCGAACTCCGCCAGGTTCTGGAGATGATCGACCGCGGCTATTTCTCCATGGACGAGCCGGCGCGGTTCCGGCCGCTGGTGGAATCCCTGCTGGGGGGCGGCGATCCTTATGCGGTGCTGGCCGATTACGAATCCTACGTCGCCTGCCAGGACGCGGTGGATCAGTGTTACGCCCTGCCCGAGCAGTGGACTCGCAAGGCCTTGTTGAATGTCGCCAATTCCGGCTATTTTTCCAGCGACCGGACCATACTCGAGTACGCCGATCAGATTTGGGGTGTGCGGCCGGCGGCCGATCCGGTCGAGGTCTGAGGGGTGGGGGGCCGGCGTCGGCCGAACCGGCCCTGGACTCCCTATACATTAAGGTTCAATCATGGCCCAAGCAGAGAAACTCGATTTAGGCGAAGAAAAAGCCTCTCCCTCGTCGTCCAAGAGTCTGATCATCATCGTCCTCGCCGCGGTGCTGGTGACGCTGGCGGCGGTGTTCGGGACCCTCTATTTTCTCGGCATCTTCCCGCCCAAGCACGCGGCGCCGGCCGCCGAGCATGCCGCCGAGGCGCCCAAGCCGGAGCCGCCGGTGGAACAGCCGCTGATTTACGAGCCGCTGGCTCCCGCCTTCGTGGTCAATTTTTCCGGCAATCCGGAGGTCCGGGTGGTGCAGATCGAAATTACCGCGGCAGCCAGGGAAAAGGAGATTCTCGATGCCTTGAAGAAGCACATGCCGATCCTCCGCAATAATGTGCTGATGCTCATCAGCGGCCAGGATCCGCTCAGCTTCAAGACCGCGGAAGGCAAGGAAGCGCTACGCGCCAAGCTCAAGGAGGAAATGAACAAGATCGTGGCGGAGCAGACCGGCAAGAAGAACGCGGCGCTGGACGAGATCTACTTCACCGGCTTCGTGATGCAGTAACCGGAGCACGTGATGGCCGCCGTAGCTGATTTGTTGTCCCAGGACGAAATCGACGCCTTGCTGCACGGGGTCGACGGCGGGGATATCAAGACCGAACCGGATCATGTGCCCGCCCCCGGCGAGGCGAGTCTCTACGATTTCGCCAGCCAGGACCGCATCGTCCGCGGGCGCATGCCGACCCTGGAGATGATCAACGACCGCTTCATCCGGCATTTCCGCATCAGCCTGTTCAACCTGTTGCGGCGTTCCGCCGACATCTCGGTGTCGGGGGTGCAGGTGCTGAAATTTTCCGAGTATGTCCACAGCCTGTACGTTCCCACCAACCTCAACATGATCCGGATGCAGCCGCTGCGGGGCAGGGCCCTGCTGGTGCTGGATCCGACCCTGGTGTTCACCGCGGTGGACAACTTCTTCGGCGGTACCGGCCAGTTTTACAACAAGATCGAGGGGCGGGAGTTCACGCCTACCGAGATGCGCATCATCCGGATCATCCTCGACCTGATCTTCAAGGATCTGAAGGAAGCCTGGGCGCCGGTGCTGCCGGTGGAATTCCAGTATCTCGGCTCGGAGGTCAATCCCCAGTTTGCCAACATCGTCAGCCCGACCGAAGTCGTGCTGGTGTCCACCATCCATGTGGAGCTGGAAGGGGGCGGCGGCGATCTTCATATCACCATCCCCTATTCCATGATCGATCCCATCCGCGAACTGCTGGATGCCGGCATCCAGGGTGACCAGGGCAGCGCCGACGAACGCTGGAAATCCTCGTTCCGCAACCAGTTGCTGGAAGTGGACTTGGAATTGCTGAGCACCCTGGCGGAAAAGACGGTGACGGTCAGCGATATCCTCAAGATGAAGGTGGGCGATGTCATTCCCATCGACGTTCCCGACCAGGTTTTTCTTACCATCGAAGACATCCCGGCCTTCAAGGGGCGGGTGGGCGTTTCCAAGGCCAAGAACTACGCGGTCCAGGTGGACGAGGTGCTGCTCACCTATCGGCCGGAAAATGAACCCGCCATGGATTACCGGGCCCTCCAGGAAGCCGCGACACACGAGAACGACAGCCTATGAGCGACATTGACGACATCATGAATCAGGGAGACGGCGATCCGGCCCTCATGGATGAATGGGCGGCGGCCCTGGCGGAGCAAAAGCAGGCATCGGCCA
>VEPB01000440.1 GCA_012026715.1 Methylococcaceae bacterium
GAGGTGGTAGACGCGACGTTTCGGCAATACCCGCAAGGCAGCCTGATCGCTGCACTGGACGAGGAAGCCAAGGCCCTCCACCGGCGCAGTGATAGCCTGGTGGCCGGCTATCCCATGATCTACCTGCAATGGATCGACGACCGGGTCATGAATGCCCGTGGCGTAGTGCAAATTCAGACCGGCTATCAGGTGCCCTTCTGGATGTGGAACCAGCGATCCGCGAGCCGCGCGGTTGCCGAGGATGCCGATAAAGCGACCAGCAGCTTCGCGGCAGCCGTCAAACACGAGGTGGCCGGTCTGGTGCGCGATGCCCTGTGGAACCTGGAACTGGTTCAGAACCGGAGAGAAATGGCCCAACAGGTCTTCGACTTCTCCCGGCAACTTCACGCCGCCGTCAAACGCCGCGTGGAATTAGGTGATCTTGCCCGCTCCGATCAGTTGCTGGCGGAAAGTGACATGCTGGAAAAGCAGTCGCAATTGACTCTGGCGGAAGCGGACGTCATGCACGCCCGCAAGGCTTACTCCAACCTCACCCGGCTGGACAAAGCACCGGTACGTTTCGTTGAAGTGCAAACCGGATTGGCCGAAATCACCCCGCAGCATCCAGCCGTGGCCGCGGCTTCGGCCCTGATCGAACGGGCCCAGGCCGAGGTGGAATTCACCCGGCTGTCGAAACAGGGCAATCAGCCCTCGATCATGCTCGGAACGCAGCATGACAAAGCCAATAAAATCGACGGATTCAACAACGAAACCAATCTGGTGCTGCAGATTCCCATCGGTGGCAATGCCTGGAATGCCCCTGCGGTCGCCCAATCCAGCCTCGCGCTGACCCAGAAGGTGGTGGACCGCGACACCCTGTTGCGCCAGTTGGAAAAAGCGCTCCACGAAGCCAAACATAACCTCGAAGTTGACCAAATGCTGTTGCAGATCGCCGACCAACGTAAATCCATCGCCGAAACCCACTCCAAGATGAGCAAGCTGGCTTTCGAAAGCGGCGAGATCCAACTGATCGACTATTTGAAGATCCTCGCCACCGCCCAGGCCGCCATCCGCGACGCCAAGGAACGCTCCATCAGCCTGCAGCGGGATATCGCAAGCTTTAACCAGGTCATCGGAGCAATGCCATGAAGCTTGCCATTGCCGCCTTGCTGCTGGTGTCGTTCGGCCAGCCGGCCATGGCCCTGGAGGGGTTGATCAAGCTCGATTCCGAACAGGCCGGCCATATCGGCGTACAGACGCTGCTACCGGTCCCGACCGCCTCGGTTCCGCTGGTCCGCGCCCCGGCTCGAGTCAGCCTGCCGCCGCAAAATGAATACGTCGTCAGCGCCCCCCAAGGTGGGTTGGTGACCAAGGTGGACGTGGCCCTGGGCGTCAGGGTGGCCAATGGCCAGCCCCTGGCACGGATCGAAAGCCCCAGCCTGGTCGGTTTGCAGCGTTCTTTTCTCGACGCGGTCAATACCCACGAATTGGCTCGAAACAAGTTGGCGAGAGACAAGACCCTACTGGCGGAAGGCATCATCTCGACAATGCGCTGGCAAGAGACCCGCAGCGATTACGAACGTACCGCCACGGCCCTGTCGGAAGCCGAACAGGTCCTGACGATAGCCGGCATCGACGCGGCCGACATCAGCCGAGTCAAAAAAAGCCACCGAATCGACAGCCACTACACCGTGCGCTCGCCTGCCGATGGCGTCGTTCTGGAGCGCATGGCCGTGGTCGGTCAGCGGCTAGACCCGATGACGCCGCTGTTCCGCATCGGAAAATTGGATGAGCTGTGGCTGGAGATCGACATGCCACAGGAACGCTTGCCGGAAATCCGCCTGGACGATCGCATTCAGGTGGAAGGGCTGGACCTGCATGCCAGGATCACCCACGTCGGCCAGAACATCACGCCGGGCACTCAGAGCACCTTGGTAAGGGCGGTGCTGGAAAACCGGGGGGACCCGCTCAAGCCCGGCCAGCATGTCACGGTCGTGCTGTTGCACGCCAGCACCGACAAGCTGTTCAAGGTTCCGCTGACAGCCGTGGTCAGCCAGGAAGGGCGCGACTATGTGTTCGTCCGAGTCGAGGGCGGTTTCGCGCCGCGCCGCGTGGCCATCGCCAGCCGCGATTCCCACCAGGCCATCGTTCATGAAGGACTTACCGAAGCCGATGCGGTGGCGGTACAGGGGGTCGCAGCCCTGAAGGCAGCCTGGGTAGGCATTGGGAGCGAGGAATAGTGGCCGCGCTGATTCAGTTTGCCCTGACCCAGCGACTGCTGGTCCTGCTACTGGCGGCCCTATTGTCGCTTGGCGGATACCTGGCGGCCATGGCGCTGCCCATCGACGCTTTTCCGGACGTGTCACCGACCCAGGTGAAGGTCATCGTCAAAGCTCCGGGGATGACCCCGGAAGAAGTGGAAACCCGGATCACCGCCCCGATCGAGGTCGAATTGCTGGGCATACCTCGACAGGTGATGCTGCGCTCCATTGCGAAATATGCACTGACCGATATCACCATCGACTTCGAGGAAGGCACCGACATCTATTGGGCGCGGCAACAGGTCGCCGAACGTCTCAACGGCGCATGGGGCAACCTGCCGGCCGATGCATCCGGCGGCATCGCCCCGATGACCACACCGCTCGGCGAAATGTTCATGTTCACGGTGGAAGGTGGAGACCTCAGCCTGATGGAACGACGCAACCTATTGGACTGGGTGATACGCCCGGCGCTTCGCACCGTACCCGGTGTGGCCGACGTTAATACGCTGGGTGGATTGGTCCGCAGTTTTGAAGTCATTCCCGACAATGCCCGCTTGTCGGCGCGGGGGGTCTCCATCAATCAGCTGTTGCAGGCCTTACAAGCCAACAACCGAAACGACGGCGCCGGGCGCCTTATCGAAGGCGAGGAAGCCCTCCTGGTGCGAGCCGAAGGCCGGATCAAGGATCTGGAAGACGTCCGTTCCATCGTGGTCGACACCCGCTCCGGCGTAGCCATCACCGTCGCCGACCTGGCCGAGGTGCGCATCGGCGCCTTGACCCGATATGGGGCCGTGAGCCAGAACGGCACCGGCGAAATTTCCGAAGGCTTGGTACTTGGACTTCGGGGAGCGAATGCGCGCCTGGTCGTGGATGGGGTGCAACGAAAACTCGATGAAATCATGCCAACCTTGCCGAAAGACGTACACATCGACGTGTTCTACAACCGCGGGCATCTGGTCGAACGCGCCGTGCACACGGTGGTCAAGGCGCTCAGCGAAGCCGTTATCCTCGTCGTCATCCTGCTGATCCTGTTCCTTGGCGATTTGCGTCCTGCTTTGACGGTAGCCTTTTCCCTGCCCTTGGCCGCTTTGTTCACCTTCATCATGATGCGGGCCTTCGGAATGTCGGCCAATCTGATGAGCTTGGGAGGCTTGGCAATCGCCATCGGCATGCTGGTGGATGCCGCCGTGGTGGTCGTGGAAAACATCGCCACCATGCTGTCCGGACAGGGGGCGGCGGCAATCCGTCCGCAATTGCATCTGGTCTATCGGGCCACCCAGGAAGTCGCCGCACCAGTAACCTCCGGTATTTGCATCATCGTCATCGTGTTCCTGCCGTTGCTCACCCTGCAAGGTCTCGAAGGCAAACTGTTTGCTCCGGTCGCATTGACCATCGTGTTTGCCCTGAGCGGTTCGCTTTTGCTGTCGCTGACCGTCATTCCGGTGCTGTCATCGTTCCTGCTGAAGCGGGTTGAACACCGCGAACCTTGGTTGCCCCGCATGTTGCATCGGCTCTACAAGCCCACACTCATCTGGGCGCTCGGCCATTCCCGCTGGATTCTGTCCGGCGCGGCGCTGCTAATGGCGCTGACCGTAGTGGTGTACGGCCAGATCGGCAAGACGTTTATGCCAACCATGGATGAAGGAGACCTCATCGTACAAGTGGAGAAGCTCCCATCCATTACCCTGGACGAATCGGTGCGACTCGACCGGCGCATTCAGAAAGCCATCCTCGACCACGTACCGGAAGTGACTCGTGTGGTTGCGCGGGTCGGCGCCGATGAAATTGGGCTGGATCCAATGGGTCTTAACGAAACCGACACCTTTCTGATCCTGAAACCAAGGGACGAGTGGCGCACCAAAGACAAGGATGCGCTACAAGACAGTATTCGCAGGGTGCTTGAGACGATCCCCGGTATTGCCTTCGGTTTTACCCAACCGATTCAAATGCGGGTGACCGAAATGTTGACCGGGGTTCGGGGTGATGTCGCGGTTAAGCTTTACGGAACCGACCTTGCCACCTTAAATCAGATGGCTGAGCAGATTGCAGAAACCTTAAGGCACTTGCCGGGCGCCTCGGATGTATTCACCATTCGAAATGAAGGCATGCAGTACCTGCAGGTCCGGATCGATCGTCTGGCGGCAGGCCGGCTGGGTCTGAACGTCGATCAACTGGAGCAAATGCTGCGCGCCCAGATTGAAGGGCTCAAGCTCGGCGTGGTTCAGGAAGGTATTCAGCGTACCCCTCTGCTGCTGCGGGGATCTGGAGATCCGGCCAGCTTTGCCGCACTCCAGGTGACGCTCCCGAATGGTGAACGGGTTCCGCTATCTGCGGTTGCCAAAACGGAACGGGTCGAAGGCGTCGTGAGCGTGCGCCGCGAACACGGCCAACGTTTTGCGGTGGTCCGCTGCAACGTCAGAAACCGGGATCTCGTCGGATTCGTCGAGGATGCACGAAAAGCGGTCGCCGGCCAGATTGAACTCCCGCCCGGTTACTACATACAGTGGGGTGGGCAATTCGAAAATCAGCAGCGGGCAGCGGCTCGACTGACCCTTGTTATCCCTGTAGCCATCGGCCTAATCTTTCTGTTGCTGTTCTCCACCTTTGGATCAGTGAAACAAGCAATCCTGGTACTGTCCAACATTCCATTGGCGATGATCGGAGGAGTCTTCGCACTGTGGTTCTCGGGCGAATACCTGTCTGTTCCGGCATCGGTGGGGTTTATTGCATTACTTGGCATCGCGGTCCTCAATGGCGTTGTTATGGTTAGTTACTTCAACCAGTTGCGCGCTTTTGGCCTGAACAGCGTGAATGTTGTCATCGAAGGGTCTCTACGACGTTTGCGTCCGGTCATGATGACCGCCAGCATCGCCGCCTTCGGTCTCGTTCCGCTGCTGTTCGCGACCGGGCCCGGGTCAGAAATCCAGCGCCCACTGGCGGTGGTTGTCATCGGCGGTTTGGTCACGTCGACGCTGCTCACCCTGGTGTTGCTGCCTATTCTGTACCGGCGATTTGGCTGAACGGAGTGCCTGCGTGACTGACCAATATTTGCTTACTTTAACCATCGCCCCCGCCATCGAAGAGAACCTGGTGGACTGGCTTTTAGAAAATCAAGGGCAGATTGGGTTTAGCAGCTTCCCGGTCAATGGCCATTCCAGCCATCCGGAAGATCTGTCCCTGGCGGAACAGGTGGCCGGGCGGCAAAAGCAGGTGCGTTTTCAGATCCATCTCGATACAGAACGGGTGTCCACACTTCTCAGCCAACTTCGTCGGGATTTCGCTGGAGCCGGTCTGCACTACTGGGTATCGCCGGTCCTGGACAGCGGGCGGATCTAACACAGGCCCGGTCTTTGAGCCGCACGCTTAGTGCGGGAATGTGTGCTGGATCACTTCTCAGTGGTTGTCGAGACGTTAGGCTTTATGCAAACCGCCCTAGGCTTGCCTATGCCTTCCTCGCATCCGATGAACTGGAGTGAATCCTCATGGCTACCAGCAGTTGTAACGTTGTTCCGTTCGACAGCATTCAACAGAAGCGGGAAGCTCTAAGAAAACCTGGTGAAATCCAGATGATCAACGAATGTCGTTCTTTGGTTGCCGACCACTTGAACCGTTTGTTACAGGGTTTGTTCCTGCGCACTGATGACGAGCTGTTCAAACTATCCGACAAGGCTGAAAGCAGCACCGTGCAATCGATGTATTTCGACGCGATGCGCTATGTGCGAAAGGAGAAGGAAAATCTCCAGAATCTTTGCGTTCAGGCCTTCTTCGAGCAATATGACGATTACTGGCAAAGCGCGAAGCGTGGCCGTATTCAGCAGCCCCAGCGGGAGCAGCAGCCCTCAAGCCTGGATGATTTTGCCCTGGTGGAGAACGAAACGCTGGAAGAAGACTTGGCGGTCAACTCCATGATCCAGAAAGGCAACAACCTATTCCACGCCGAGCTGTTCGCCTTGGGAAAACGTTTCGGCGTTCTGCGTAACGGAAGTGAAGAATCGCCGGAAGAAATCCCGGTTGACCCCGCGGCACTGTGCCGAAGTTTTGAGAAAGCGATAAAGCCTCAAACCATCGAATTAAAAGTCAAACTTCTGATTTACAAATTGTTCGACGGCCTGGTATTAAGTCAATGCGGGCCGATGTATCAAGATATCAACAGTTATTTGGCCGACCAAGGCATCTTGCCGACCATCGCAAAGCGAGTGCGACGCAGCGGTTCGGCGGCTTATCCGTCTGGAGAGTCCGGCTTCGGGGGAGAAACGGACAGCACCGAAGCCACTTATTTGGAGGCTTTTCAAAGCATGCAGTCGCTCTTGGACGGCTGGCGAAGCCATTTGGGATTGCCAACACAGGCCGCCCTGACTCCCGGTGCCGTCTACGTCAATGCAGGAGAAGTCATTAATGCATTGAGCCTGTTGCAGCAACCTAACCTGCTACCGAGCACTGTCGGCGGAGACGGCGAGGGATCTGCTGATGCGCTGAAGGCTTATCTCCTCTCGCAATTGGGTAAGCTAAGTCCGGACGGTCAGAATCGAACGGTCGGACGCTCGGAAGAAGACATCATCGACATGGTGGCCATGTTGTTCGATTTCATTCTGGACGACCGCAATTTATGCGACCCCGTAAAGGCACTGATCGCCCGTCTCCAAATCCCCGTCGTCAAGGTTGCAATTATAGATAAGTCTTTCTTTTCAAAAAAGAACCACCCCGCGCGGGTGTTGCTCAATCAACTCGCACAAGCCGGCGTTGGACTGGATATCGCCGACAGCTCCAGTGAAAACCCGGTCTTTCGCAAAATCGAGGAAATCGTTGGCCACATTCTGCATGATTTCGATCAGGACATCGGATACTTCAGTTCTCTTCAAGAGGATTTTACCGCCTTCCTTGAAAAAGACGTGCAGCGGTCCCAACTCGCCGAGGACCGGACGCGTCAAACCACTCAGAGTAAAGAGCAGCTGAACCTGGCAAAACGCAAAGTCGCCTACGAAATCTCGGTACGCCTGACCGGCAAGACTGTTCCGACGGCCGCACAGTCGTTCCTGTTCAATGCCTGGAAAGACGTGCTGGTGCTCGCCTATCTGCGCAAGGAGCGCGATCCGAGCGACTGGAGAAATGCCCTTTCCACCATGGATCAACTCATCCGCAGCGTAATACCACCCACGGATGCCGCGGGCCGCCAGGAACTGGTACAGAGCATCCCTCCCATGCTGCGCACAATCCGGGGCAGCCTGGACGCGATCTCGTTCGATCCGCACCAGACCGAAGAGTTACTTAAAGATCTGGAAAGTTGTCACTTGATCTGTCTAAAGGTTACCCCGGGCGCAGAGCACCAGCTTCAGCGGGAGCAAGCGGACGTTTCCATTAAGGATCCTGAACTCGCCGAAGCCATCCGGGAAGTGCGCTGCAACCTACCTGACATAGACGACATCAGCGTGGAAGAGATGGAGCTTAACGGTATGGCCGAAGAGATCGTCTTAGAAAGCCTGCAACCACGATCTGGGATCGGTGTAGACGCTTATTTTGAAAAAGCCAGTGCCATGCGGGTAGGCGAATGGATCGAGTTTACCGATGAGTACAAGAATGCGTCCAGAGCCAAACTCTCGTGGAAGAGCCAGGTTACCGGCCTTTATGTATTCGTCAACCGTAAGGGCGTCAAGGTGGCCGAGATGAAAGTCAATGACCTCGCTACCCGACTGCGACTGGGCGCTGCGCGAATCATCGAAGGAACCACAGTACCGCTGATGGACCGCGCACTGTCGGCTTTGATGCAGACCTTAAAAACCCCAGCGCAACAAGCGCAACCGGCGTCCTGATCCTAAACCGAGAGTTCCTCCGCAACATGGCCATTCAAGTTCGCTACTTTGCTGCGTTGCGGGAGCACATGGGGTGTTCCGGCGTAGCCTTGGCGACTGACCGCTTACTCACAGTCGCGGAGGTATGGGAAGCAACCGCCCGAGGCCGCTCAATTCCTGATCGAACGCTGTGTGCAGTGAACATGGAATACGCCCAGTTCGACACGCCGGTCTCCGATGGTGATGAAGTCGCGTTCTTTCCCCCGGTCACTGGAGGCTAGGGTGGCAATTAAACTGGCATATTCGGAATTTTCGCCATACCGGGACCTGGAACAATATCAACGCAGTTCCTCGGCCTTACCCAACCGCTGCGGCGCGACCGCTTGCTTTATCGGCAGCATGCGGGATTTCAACGAAGGTGAGCGAGTCGCAGGGATGTTCCTCGAACATTACCCCGGCATGACCGAAAGTTGTCTCGAAACCATATGTGTCATGGCCCAGCAACGCTGGAAGCTACTTGATTGCCTGATCATCCATCGGGTAGGGGAAATCAGCTTAAACGAGCCAATCGTCCTGGTTGCAGTGTGGTCCTCCCA
>VEPB01000250.1 GCA_012026715.1 Methylococcaceae bacterium
CCGGCGGATCATGGCGTGCATGGATGGTTCTCCAACTGAGTCTGGCAATGGGTGGGTGACAGGTATGACAAGCCAGGTCCGGAATCGGTACCGAGTAATGGTGGTCGCTGACTCGGGAAAAATATGAGCCGCCGCGGCCCGCCAGGCAAGAACAGTCTGCTGCGGGGTGAAGGATTCGTCGCCGCGCTCGTGGCCAGCCCTATCCCGAACACTTCCGTGACAAGCGGCGACAGTTCGCTGAGTCGACCCAAACCACAAATTGCTTAAGGAGTTGGACCCATGAAACACGCCATCAAGACTACGATTGCCGCCGGCCTCGCGCTGGTTTCCGCCGCCACCCTGGCCGAAGGCACCAAGATCAAGGACTCCACCATCGCCAACACCAGCATCAACAGCCAGAACCTGAACCTGTCCATCGGCCAGGATTCGCTGGCGTCCACCGGCTCCATCAACATCCGCAACGGCGCCGAAGTGGCCAACAGCACCATCCTCAACGGATCGGTCAATACCGAGAACCTGAACCTGTCGATCGGCGATCGCTCGGTGGCCACCACCGGCTCGATCACCATCGAGTAACGGAGGACCAACGGCCACGGGGAAGCGGTGCCGCCGCACAGCCTGAGTTCCCGCGGCCGGGCGCAGGGAAGCGCCATCCACACACCGGCGCGAATCCACCACGACCAAACCCGCTCACTGCTGCAGGTAGCCACCATGAACCTCAGATCCATGACCCTCATGCTCGCCCTGGCGGCGGCTCTTCCGGCGGCGGCCCTGGCGGCCAGCGAGCTGGACGACGGCAGCGCCATGGATGAGCCCATCGCCGACGACATCCAAAAGGACGTCAACGTGGAATTCATCGTCGCCAAGGCGGTCGGCCGCGCCAACGCCAAGTCCAACCGTGCCCGCAGCGCCGCCGACGGCGCCGGCAACATCAACTTCGCCCCGGGCGCCAAGATCGGCAACAATGTCATCATCATCAACAAGTCGACCAACAAGAACGTCGACATCGTCGATCAATGACATGAAGCCCGAGAGGTCTTCCATGCGCGGCGCCAGCCTATTGCTGTTGTCCACCCTGACAGCATCGGTCCAGGCCGAAACGGTCATCGTCAACCGCAGCGTGAATCACGGCAGGATCGACATCGGCCCCAACGCCCACACCGGTTCCATCGTCATCGACGGCAACCGGGTGGAATCGAGCGGGACGCGCCAGGCATCGCCGGCTGAGGCGACGGAAGCCAAGGCCAGGGTCGCCAAGCAGCTGGACCAGGCGAGGCAACGGGTCATCGATCAACTGAACAGACTGCAGGGCAAACCTTGACCCGTTGCGCCGGCAATGAGCGGGGCGTCGCTACCGCGGAACCGAGCCGCCTCAGGTAAACCACTCCCGCAACAGCCGCAAGGCTTCGTCCAACAGGTTGCCAAACAGCTCGAGCACGCCCGGCAGGCCGATCCAGATCAGCAGCAAGCCCATCAGCAGGCTGACCGGGAACCCCACCGAGAAGATGTTGAGCTGCGGCGCGGCCCGGCTGGCCACGCCGAATCCCAGGTTGATGAGCAACAGCGCGGTCACCACCGGCAACGACAGCAACACACCGGCGGCGAACAGCCGGCTGCTCCACATGCACACCGCCCAGAGCCGGTCGGAGGCCGGGGCCGGCATCCCGACCGGAATCGCCGCAAAACTCTCGGCCACGATCTGGATCAACAGCAGATGCGCATCCATGCCGAGAAACAGCAAGGTGCCGACGATGGTGTAGATTTGCGCCACCACCGGCACCTGGACGCCGGACTGGGGATCGACCATGGAGGCGAATCCCAACCCCATGTTAAAGGCGATGTTCTGGCCGCCGAACACCACGGCGCCGAACACCAGATGCATGACGAACCCCAACAAGGTGCCGATCAGCACCTGCTGAGCCGCGATCAGGAAACCGGCCAGGCTGAACATCTCCACCGCCGGCAGCGGGGGGAGATTGGGCGCGACCGCCACGGCGACCGCGGCCGCCAGCAGCACCCGCACCTGCACCGGCACGTTATGGGTGGAGAACAGCGGCATCGCCACGAACAACGCGCCGATGCGCAGGAAGGGCCAGACGAACTGCGCGACGATTCCCAGCAGTTGCGCCTCGCCGTAACGCATGCCGGCTCAACCGATGAGGTTGGGTATGTCGCGGAACAGGTTGCGGGTGTAATCCACCAGCAGGCTCAGCATCCAGCTGCCGGCGAACAACATGATCAGCGCCATCACGATCAGCTTGGGCACGAAGGTGAGGGTCATCTCGTTGATCTGGGTGGCGGCCTGGAACATCGCGATGAGTACCCCGACGAACAGGGTGGACAACAGGATCGGGGCGGTGAGCTGCACCGTGACCACGATGGCCTGCTGGCCCAGGTTGACGATAGTGTCGGGGGTCATCGGGCGTCACTCCAGGAAAAAGCTGGCGGCCAAGGTCTCCATCACCAGCGACCAGCCGTCCACCAGCACGAACAGCATCAGCTTGAACGGCAAGGAGATCACCATGGGCGACAGCATCATCATGCCCATGGACATGAGCACCGTCGCCACCACCAGGTCGATGATGAGGAAGGGCAGGAACAGCAGGAAACCGATCTGGAAGGCCGTCTTCAACTCGCTGGTGCGAAACGCCGGAGCCAGCACCGCGAAGGGCGTGGCTTCGGGCGTTTCCACCGGCGGCTTGCCGGATATGCGCAGGAACAGCTCGAGATCCGCCTCCCGGGTCTGCTTGAGCATGAACTGGCGAAACGGCTGCAGGGCCCGCTCCAGCGCCACCGAATCGGCGATTTCCTCCTTGAGATAGGGCTGCAGCGCCTGCTCGTTGACCCGATCGAACACCGGCCCCATGGTGAACAGGGTCAGAAACAGGGATAGCGCCATCAAGACCTGGTTATTGGGGGTCTGGCCGGTGCCAAGGGCCTGGCGCAGGATCGCCAGCACCACCATGATCCGGGTGAAGGAGGTCATCCCCAATAGCAGGGCCGGCAACAGCGACAGCGCCGTCATCAGCGCCAGGATCTGGATGGTGACGGTGTACTTCTGACCGCCCTGGCCGTCCGGCACGACGGTGAAGGCGTCGATGGTGCCGGCCGCGGCGTGGCCGGCCTCCGCCCAGATCAAAGACAGCAGCAGGAAGCCCCACCCGATCCGGGTCATGGCGTCCCCCTCGACAGCAGTTCGTTGATCCTCGAAGCAAAACTGCCACCGGACTGCAGCACCGCCGCATCCTCGGCGGGACCAATCCGCTCGGAGCCTTCCAGCGTGCACAAGGGCCGCACCTGGCCGGGCGCC
>VEPB01000248.1 GCA_012026715.1 Methylococcaceae bacterium
CCCTTGTCCTTGCCCATGGCATGCTGCTGCAGGGTTTCCAGGGAGCTGAGCTTGCCCGACAGGGCGTGGAGCTGGGCCCGCAATCCATGAAGCCGGTCATGGGACTCCTTGGCGAGGCCGCGCTGCTGCTGCACCCGCACCACCAATTCATCCAGCCGGGCCTGCACCTGGCTCCGCTGCAACTCCACTTCGGCCAGTTCCTCCGCCAGAATCTCGAGCTCCTCGCTGTTGCGCTCGGCGATCAGCTGGGTCTTTTCGCCGGCCAGCTTCTCCCGCCGCGCCTGCAACTGGCGCTGTTGCTCCTCCATCTGGCGAATGCGGGCGGTCTGCACCTGGGCCTGGCCCTGGACCCCGGACAGCTCGGTCTTCGCCGCCTCCCACTGGTCGCGCCAGGCCCGCAGCTCCTGGTCCGCGGCCTGACGGCCCGCCGCCGCCGCCTGTTCGGCCTGCTCGGCGGCTTGCCGATCTCGGGCCAGGGTCTCCAGTTCTTCGCGGATCTGACCGATGCGCTCGGAGTCTTGATCCAGCTCGGTCTGGGTCTGTTGCTGCTCGGTCAGCAGCCGCTCGCGCTGCCGCACCAGATCCTCGCGAGCCTTGTGGGCATGCTTGATGGCCTGGTCGAGGCGGCTGACCTCGGCCCCCACCTCGTAATAGCTGGCTTGGGTGCGATTCACGTCCTGCTGCAGGGTTTCCTGGCGGTCGCGCGCCTCGGCCTGGGTTTCCGCCAGGGCATTGTCCTCTCTCACCAGGTTCTTGAAGGCCGCCTCGCACTCCTGCAGCACCGCCTGATGCCGGGTCAGCTGCTGGTCGTACTTGCGCCAGCGCAGGCCCAGCAGTTGCTGGCGATAGTTGCGTTCCTGCTGCTTGAGCTCGGTGTATTTTTCCGCCTTCTTGGCCTGGCGCTGCAAGTTGCCGATCTGCTTGGCCACCTCGTCCCGCACATCCTTCAACCGCTCCAGGTTTTCCTGGGTGTGGCGCATGCGGGTTTCGGTTTCGTGGCGGCGCTCCTTGTATTTGGAGATGCCGGCGGCTTCCTCGATCACCCCCCGCAACTCGTCGGGCTTGGCCTCGATCAGCCGGGAGATGGTGCCCTGCTCGATGATGGCGTAGCTGCGGGCGCCCAGGCCGGTGCCAAGGAAGATGTCGGTGATGTCCTTGCGGCGGCAGCGGCTGCCGTTGAGGTAGTAATTGGACTGGCCGTCGCGGCTGACTTGCCGCCTGATGGAAATCTGCCGGTACTGGGCGTATTCGCCGCCGGCCTTGCCGTCGGAATTGTCGAACAGCAGTTCCACCGACGCCAATCCCACCGGCTTGCGTGAGGCCGAGCCATTGAAGATCACGTCGGCCATGGACTCGCCGCGCAAATGCTTGGCCGAGCTTTCCCCCATCACCCAGCGCACCGCGTCGATGATGTTGGATTTGCCGCAGCCGTTGGGGCCGACGATGCCGACCAGATTGCCTGGCAGGGGAATCGAGGTGGGATCGACAAACGACTTGAAGCCGGCGAGCTTGATCTTTTCCAGCCGCATTGGAGATCTGGGTAGAGGCGTGATTCGCGGGAGAGGCCGGCGCGGACGCTGGCTGAGGAGGGAACGGACCGGTATTATACCGGACTAAGCTGCGTGATCTAACACGGTGCGCCGCGCGCTTCCGCGCCGCCGCCGGCAACACCCCTTCCGAGTCCGCCATGTCCACCGCCCCCAGCAAGACCCTGGAAACTTTTGACAATCCGAATCCGCAAAGGGATTACACCATCCGCATCGACGTGCCGGAATTCACCTGTTTGTGCCCCAAGACCGGCCAGCCCGACTTCGCCACCTTCCGCATCGAGTATGTGCCCGACCGGCTCTGCGTGGAGCTGAAGTCGCTCAAGTTGTATTTCTGGTCGTTCCGGGAGGAAGGCGCGTTCCACGAAGCCGTCACCAACCGCATCCTCGACGATCTGGTCGGCGCGACCGACCCGAATTTCATGCGAATTACCGGAACGTTCAACGTCCGCGGCGGGATTTACACCACGGTGGTGGTGGAGCATCGCAAAGAGGGCTGGGTGGCGCCGTTGCCGGTGGCGTTGCCCTGAAACTCGGGCATTGTCGGATTACGCTGCGCTAATCCGACCTACGATTGGCGTTTGCGAAGGCTCTGGCGCCAGGCCTCCGACAAAGCCTCGATGGCCAGCGCCTGAGCGATGATCTCCTGCTGGCGCGGTCCCTTGGTCAGGGCCAGCATGGCGTCGCGGATGTTGAGGGCGGCCGGGTCGCGCCGCACCGGCTCGATGGCAGTTCCGGCTTCCACGCTGCCGGTCTCCAGTACTCGCAGGTAGAACCCCACCCGGCCGGAATGGTGGAAGCGGCCGACGAACGCTTTATCCCCCATCCGTATCCCCAGCTTGAAACAGGGCACCCGCGGCTGGGTCACCTGCAGCAGCAACGCGCCGCAGCGGAACACATCGCCGATGTGGACGGCCTCGTCGGGCATGCCGGTAACGGTGAAGTTTTCCCCGAACTGACCGGGACCGAATTCCCGCCCGAGTTCCGTTCGCCAATAGTTGTAGTTTTCGAGGGTGTAGGCGTAGATGGCCTTGTCCGGGCCGCCGTGGTTTTCCAGATCGGCCTGTTCATCGGCGGCCAAGCCGTTGACGGTGACCTGCTGAGCGCCGTCCACCGGTCGCTTGTAGATGCCGGTCGGGACTTGGCGGTCGCCGTCAGTCACCCATTCGACGATGCCGACGCTGATGGTGAGTAGGTTCATGGCTAGTTCTAATTTGTTACCGGCACAGTGGCATGGCCGATCTGGTTTTGAATCGCTGCGCGATAACTGGATTTTGAATGTGGGTTCTCGGACCCACGGCCGAGGAACTTTCTTTTGCACGGCCAAAAGAAAGTTCCCAAAGAAAAGGCCGCCCCCAGCCGCGAAAGACCTTGCGCTCCTCGCTTTCAGCAGGGGTTGGCAGAGGGCGATCCATCGCCCTCTGCC
>VEPB01000152.1 GCA_012026715.1 Methylococcaceae bacterium
GGCTATTTCCTCGCCAAGCCCCAGGGCATTTCCTGGGAGCTGCAACACGGTTTCAGCCTGGGCATCAGCGTGTTCGCACTTCTTCCCCTACTGGGTCTCGGCGGCCTGGTCATGGTCAAACGGCGCTGGCGTCCCACCTGGGGCGCCGTGACGGGAGCTCGGGTATGACGTTGTTGGTATGCTGGGCACATCGCAGGCGATCAGGCGATTCGCGAGTGGATGACTGAACCAGTACTGAACATTCGTGCGGCTTACGCGTCCCGCCAGGGGCGCCGGCCGGACAACCAGGACTTCGCCGGCATCAGCCACCCGCGGGATCGTGAGCTGGCTTTGCACGGCGCGGTTCTGGCCGTGGCGGACGGCATGGGCGGCGCGGCCGGCGGCCGGGTCGCCGCCGAGCTGTGCGTGCGTTGTTTCCTGGAAGCCTGGTACGCACTTCCGGAAACCCTGGGCATGGAGAGCCGGGTGGCGCGCGCACTGGTTTCGGTCAACCGATGGATCCACGACCTCGGCCGGCGCGCGCCCGAACTGGCCGGGATGGGCTGCGCCTTCAGCGCGCTCATCCTGCGCGGCCGCCGGGCCTACCTCGTGCACGTGGGGGACTCCCGTGTCTACCGGCTGCGGGGCGACAGCGTCGAACAACTGTCCGAAGACCACAACCTGAGCGGTCCGGATCGCCGCCACATTCTCTCCCGGGCGATCGGCCTGGACGCCGACCTGCGCATCGATTACCAGGAAATCCCCCTCGAACCCCACGACCGCTTCCTGCTGTGCAGCGACGGCTTGTACGAGGCGCTGCAGCCAGCCGAGATCGGCCGTATCCTGATGGAGCGGACCACCGCGGACGCCACCGCGGCGACGCTCGCCGACCAAGCCCTGGACCAGGGTGGCGGCGACAACATCACCGCCTTGGTGGGGGATGTCCTCAGCCTGCCGGAAGCCGACCGGCGCTCCATTCGCGATTACATCGCGGCGTTGCCGCTGCGGGAGGTACCGACGGCAGGCTCCGCCGTCGACGGTTTCCTGCTGAAGCAGCGCCTCTCCACAGGCCGATACAGCGTGTTGTTTCTGGCCGAAGACCTGATTGACCGCCGGACCGTCGTGCTCAAGTTTCCCCAACCGCGAGTCGCAACGGAACAGGAATACTGCGACGCCTTCCTGCGCGAAGCCTGGATCGGAGCACGCACGCGCAGCCACTGGGTCGCCGAGGTACTGGAGCAGCCGGCCAGCCGCCAGTCCTGCCTGTATTCGGTGATGCCCCACTATCCCGGTCGCACCCTCGAACAACATCTGGCGAGGGGGACGCCCTGCTCCCTGGAATGGGGCATCGACCTGGCACTGAAGCTGTGCAAGGCGGTCCACGCCCTGCATCGCCAGCAAATCGTGCACCGCGACATCAAGCCGGAGAACATCCAGCTCACCGCGGACGGCGGATTAAAGCTGCTGGACCTGGGAATCGCCCGGCTGCCGGCCTGGGACGAGGATGCCGCCGAAGCGGTTCCCGGCACGCCCAGCTACATGGCCCCGGAATTGTTCCGCGGCGAGCGCGGCAGCACCGCCAGCGACGTGTTCGCCGTCGGCGTGACGCTCTACCGGATGTTCAGCCACGCCTATCCCTTTGGCGAGATCGAGCCTTTCAGTTCACCCCGCTTCACCCTGCCCAAACCGCTGACGCAGCACCGGCCGGACCTGCCGTCCTGGCTGGACGACCTTCTTGCCCGCGCGCTAGCGGTCGATCCTGCGAAACGCCCGGCCGACACGGTGGAACTCGGGTACGAACTGGAAACCGGCCTGGCGCGGGCCGGCGGCAAGCGCATCCCCAGTCGCTCCCCCCCGCTCTACGAACGCAATCCGCTGTTGTTCTGGAAACTGACCACGCTGGCGCTGCTGCTGGCCTTGCTGGCCTGCTTGTATCCGTAACGGCTTCCGACTCAAATCGGCCCCGCCATCAATCCTGGCAGAACCAAGCCGCCGGCTTGAACCTAAGGGATTGGGGTTGCTCAAGGATTGGCGCGATCATAGGCCGATTCGACCGGCCGGGGCGGGGTTGCGGCGCGCCCTGAGTTTCCGGCCAGTCGTGTTACTCACGGCGTTTCACCGACAATCCCTTCCAACCGGGCCAAGGCCTTCTCGTGCTCGGCCATTTCGCTGTGGAATTCCAGCTCGTTTTCCTGCAGGGTCAGCAGGCTGTTGAGCAGCGTGAGAAAGTCCACCTTGCCCACGGCGTAGCTGGCCTGCGCCGAGGACAGGGTGAGGCGTGACTGGGGAATGATGGCGTCCCGCAGCAGTTTCACCAGCTTCTCGGCCCGCTCGGCCTGGGCCAGGTTGTCCCTGACCCTGAACAGCAACTCTTGCCGCAGGGCTTGCAGATCCTGAAACGAGGCCTCGCGCCCGGCCACGGCCTCGTTCACCCCCTGCCGCTGTTTGCTGGCGAAGTAGAGCGGCACCTTGACGTTGAGCATAAGCTGATAGCCGTTGGCTTTCATGGCGGTGTCGTACATGCCCCGCGCATCCAGTTCGAAGTCCGGGTAATACTCCCGCTTGGCCAGGGCGATGGCCTGGTCGCCGCGCTCCAGGGTCTTTTGTTGGCCATGGAGCAAGGGCGCAGACTGGTCCACCAGCGCATTCATTTCTTCCGGCGAGTGGCGCAGGGGGGTGAACTCGATCTCGCCGGGCGGCGCCAGCGGGTCATTGGGCAGCCGGTTCAGGATGCGGTTGCTGCCGGCGTGGAGGGACTGCCGCTTCTGTTCCAGCGACGCCAGCCGGGCCAGCAGACGTGAGATCTCGGTCTGCGCCCGCAGCACGTCCTGTTGGGCCGCCTGGCCGACGGAGTAGCGCGACTGGGCGGTGTCCTCGAACTCCTCCAGCAGCAGCTTGGTTTTGCCAAGGACGTCGATGGAATCGTGGATATAGTGCAGGTCGTAGTAGGCCTCCTTGAGACCGGCGATGACCGCCAAGCGGGTCGCCAGGTAGTCCTGCTCCATGCGGTCGGCGTCGCGCGAGGCGATCTCCCCCTTCAGCCCCAGTTTGCCGGGAAATGGAAGCTCCTGGCTCACCCCGTACATGGCCTGGCGTTCCGGCGCCATGTCCTTGTAGCCGACGATCAGCTTGGGGTCGGGCAGCGTCTGCACCTGGGGAATCACCGCTCTGGCCGATTCCCAGCGTTGCAGGGCGGCCTGGATGTCCGGGTTGCGCTCCTGCGCTTCCCGGATCAACTGCGGCAACAACGAAGGTTGGCCGTGCGCCTGAGCCACCGCCAACGGGGCCCCGAGCAGAACAGCCCAGATCAGCAGGGATTTCATGACGGTAATCCTCGCGGGTCGGTGGAGGGTCGCCGGCGGATGGCATGCCCCTTGACCAGGGCGTAGATCGCCGGGATGACGATCAGGGTCAGCAGGGTGGATGAGACCATCCCACCCACCATGGGCGCGGCGATGCGGCGCATCACCTCCGATCCGGTCCCGCTGCCCCACATGATGGGCAACAGGCCCGCCATGATGGCGACCACCGTCATCATCTTGGGCCGCACCCGCTCGACGGCGCCTTCCTGAATGGCGCCATACAAATCGGCCATGGCCAGTTCCCGCCCCTCCCCCAGGGCGAGAGATCTGGCCTTTTCCAGGGCATGGTCCAGATAGATCAGCATGACCACCCCCGTCTCCGCGGCCACCCCAGCCAGGGCGATGAAGCCGATCGCCACGGCGACGCTGAGGTTGTAGCCCAGCCACACCATCAGCCAAATGCCCCCCACCAGGGCGAAGGGCAGCGAAAGCATGACGATCAGGGTCTCGGCGATCCGCTTGAAATTAAGGTAGAGCAGCAGAAAGATGGTCAGCAAGGTCATGGGGACCACGATCTTCAGCTTGGCCTTGGCCCGCTCCATGTACTCGAACTGGCCGCTCCAGGCGAGGTAGTAGCCGGGCGGAAACTTCACCTGGTCCTGCACCGCCCTGCGGGCCTCGTCCACGTAGCCGCCGATGTCGCGGCCGCGGATGTCGATGAAGATGTAGGCGGACAGCAAGGCATTTTCGGTGCGGATGACTGGCGGTCCCTGGCCCAGGCCGACGCTCGCCAGCTGGCCGATCGGGATCATGGCGCCGGAGGGAACCGGAACCAGCACCTGGGTGGCGATGGCGTCCGGCGTGTCGCGCAGCTCGCGGGGATAGCGCACAATGACGCCGTAGCGTTCCCGCCCCTCCACCGTGGTCGTGACCGTCTCGCCGCCCAGCGCGGTGCCGATGACATCCTGCAGGTCGCCGACGCTCAGGCCATAGCGGGCCAGGGCCAGCCGGTCCGGTTCGATGGTCAGGTAGTAGCCGCCGGTGATGCGTTCCGCGTAGGCGCTGCTGGTGCCGGGGACGGTCTTGACCGTCGCCTCGATCTCTTTCGCCAGCCGTTCGATCTCGTCCAGGTCCTTGCCGAACACCTTGACGCCGATGGGGGTGCGGATGCCGGTGGACAGCATGTCGATGCGCGCCTTGATGGGCATGGTCCAGGCGTTGCTGACTCCGGGGATTTGCAGGGCCTTGTCCATTTCGGCGATGAGCGTGTCGAGGGTCTGCCCCGGCCGCCATTGACTGTCCGGCTTGAGGTTGACGACGGTCTCGAACATTTCCAAGGGCGCCGGGTCGGTGGCGGTGGCGGCCCGGCCGGCCTTGCCGAACACCGATTCCACCTCGGGGAAGCTCTTGATGATGCGGTTCTGGGTCTGCATCAGTTCCGCCGCCTTGGTCACCGAAAGCCCTGGCAGCGTGGTGGGCATGTACAGCAGGGTGCCTTCGTTCAAGGTCGGCATGAACTCGCTCCCCAGACGGCTGGCGGGTGGGATGGACGCCGCCAGGGCAATGATCGCGAGGAGCACCGTCGACTTCTTCCAGCGCAGGACCAGCCGGATCACCGGACGGTAGAGCCAGATCAGCAGGCGGTTGATGGGATTCTTGTGCTCGGGAAGGATATGCCCGCGGATGAACAAGAACATCAGCACCGGCACCAGCGTCACCGACAGCAGCGCCGAGGCGCCCATGGCGAAGGTCTTGGTGTAGGCCAGCGGCTTGAACAGCCGGCCTTCCTGCTCCTCCAGGGCGAACACCGGCAGAAAGGAGACGGTGATGATCAGCAGGCTGAAGAACAGCGCCGGCCCCACCTCTTGCGCAGCCCGGATGACGACGGACAGCCGGTCTTCGTCGGGCGCGGCCCGTTCCAGGTGCTTGTGGGCGTTCTCGATCATCACGATGGCGGCGTCCACCATGGCGCCGATGGCGATGGCCACGCCGCCCAGGCTCATGATGTTGGAATTGATGCCCAGCGCCTGCATGACGATGAAGGCCATCAGCACGCCGATGGGCAGCATGACGATGGCCACCAGGGCGCTGCGCACATGGAACAGGAACACCACGCAGACCAGGGCCACCACGAGGTTTTCCTCGATCAGCTTGGACCGCAGGTTGTCGATGGCGCGGTGGATCAGTTCGGCCCGGTTGTAGACCGAGACGATGGAGACGTTGGCCGGCAGACCCGCGCCGATTTCCTTGATCTTGGCCTGCAGGTTGTGGATGACCTCCAGGGCGTTCTGGCCGTAGCGGGCCATGGCGATGCCGGCCACCGCCTCGCCCTCGCCGTTGAGCTCGGTGATGCCTCGGCGCTCGTCGGGCCCCAGTTCGATGCGGGCCACATCCTTGAGCAAGACCGGGGTGCCCCCTTCCGCCTTCACCACCAGTTGTTCCAGATCGCCGATACCGCGCAGATAGCCCTTGCCGCGCACCATGTATTCGGTCTCGGTGATCTCCACCACCCGCCCGCCCACATCGCGGTTGCTGGCCCGGATCACCCGGCCGACCGCTTCCAGCGGGATGCGGAAACTCTGCAGCTTGCGCGGATCGACGATGACCTGATATTGCTTGACGAAGCCGCCGACGCTGGCGACTTCGGCGACGCCATGAGCCTTGGTGAGCTGATAGCGGACGAACCAGTCCTGCATGCTGCGCAGCTCGGCCAGGGAATACTGGGCGCCCAGCACCACGTACTGGTAGATCCAGCCGACCCCCGTGGCATCCGGCCCCAGGCTGGGCGTCACGCCGCGCGGCAAGCGGCTGGAGGCGAAGTTGAGGTATTCCAGCACCCGCGACCGGGCCCAATAGATGTCGGTACCGTCCTCGAAAATGACATAGACGAAGGACGCCCCGAAGAAGGAAAAACCCCGGACCACCTTGGACTTGGGCACGCTGAGCATGGACGTCGTCAACGGGTAGGTGACCTGATCCTCGACCACTTGGGGGGCCTGGCCGGAATATTCGGTGTAGACGATGACCTGGGCGTCGGACAGGTCCGGCAGGGCGTCCAGGGGCGTTTCCAGCACGGCGAAGACGCCGGCGATGACCAGGCTCAGCGTTCCCAGCAGGATCAGAAACGGGTTCCCGGCGGACCAGGCGATCAGGCGGGCCAGCATCTCACATCCCCTCGTGGCCTGGGTGTTGGGCTGGTGGCGGTGTTACCGAAGGCGCAGGTGTCATAAGCCCCTCTCCTGCGGGAGAGGGGTTGGGGTAAAGGCCTGGAGCGCTTAACGCTTGCGGCAAAGCTGTTGAACCAAGTGGCGCTTCAGCCCTTACCCTGCCCTCTCCCGGAGGGAGAGGGTTCTTTGTTTCACCGACACTGGCGCCATGGGCATGGGCGCCAAAACTGTTCAAAGCCGCCCGCAGATTGCTTTCGGCATCGATGAGGAAGTTGGCGGCGACCACCACTTTTTCACCGCTACGCAGCCCATCCAGAACTTCCACCGTCTCATCGCCGCGCATGCCCAGCGTCACCGGCCGAGGCTCGAACCGCCCTTCGCCGCGCTCCACCAGAACCAGGGTCTGCTTGCCGCCGTCGAGCACGGACGAGCGGGGAACCACGAGGGCCTGGCGCGCCGCCGTGACCATTTCCACGTGGGCATACATCATGGGCTTCAGCAGCCCCCGGGGATTGGGCAGCTCAACGCGAACCTTGACCGTGCGGGTTTCCGGATTGAGGGTCGGATAGATGAAGGTGACCTTGCCGTTGAATGGCCGGCCGGGATAGGCATCCAGCATGACCCGCACTGACTGCCCGGCTGAAACCAGGCCGATTTCCTGCTCGTACACCTCGGCGATGACCCAGCCCGATGACAGGTCGGCGATCTTGAACAGGGTGTCCCCCGCCGCCGCCCGCATCCCGGACAGGGCCGTCTTCTCCATCACGATGCCCGTTGCCGGAGAGCGGATCACCAGGGTGCGCTGCGCCTTGCCCTGCTTTTCCAGGTTGCGGATCTCCGTTTCCGAGACGCCCCAGTTGCGCAGCTTCTCCAGGCCGCTCTGCGCCAATTCCCGGATGCTGTCCTGCATCCAGGGCTCGCTGTCGGCCAGCATGGCCTGGCCGTTCTTGGCGGTGATGTATTCACGCTGGGCGCTCAGAAGGTCCGGGCTGTAGAGATCGAACAGGGGTTGTCCTTGGGAGACCGGCTGACCGGTGGCGTTGACGTACAGCTTTTCGATGAAGCCATCGAACTTGAGGGCCACGGTGGAGAGCTTGCGCTCATCGGCCTCCACCACGCCGACGGCGTGCACAGTGCGGGAAATGTCGTCTTCACGGACCTCGGCCATGCGCACCCCCAGCTTCTGGATCTTGTCGGAACTGATCCTGACGAGGCTGTTGTCCACGCCGCCGGCTTCATCCGCATAGACAGGGATGTAGTCCATCCCCATGGAATCCTTTTTCGGGACCGGCGAGGTATCGCCCAGTCCCATGGGATTGCGGTAGTACAGGATCGTTCGCGGAGTCGCCGTATCGCCGGCCTGGTCCTCGTCGAAGACCGGCACATAGTCCATCCCCATCTCGTCCTTGGTGGGCACCGACGAAGTCACCGCCGGATTCATCGGGTTGCGGTAAAAAAGAGGCCTGCGAGCCAGCGATGTGCTGCTATCCGCTGGCGCTCCCGACGGTTTGGCCGGCCACCAATGGTCGGCGGCAGCTCCCACCGCGGCGGCAATGACGACCGCGAGTAGCGTGGGTTTGTTCATGCCTCGTTGCTCCTGGCGGGAGTAAACGATCCGCGCCGCCGCAGCCAGTGCCGGCAAATCGCACCGATGCGGACGCCCGGAGTAGACCCTGGATCGCCGTCAGGCGCGAATCGGACGATCCGTTCGGCCGAGATCATTGGCGCGGCGACCGAAGACCGACCGGATATCGGAACCGGCGCCGGATGGCGCGGCTGCCTCGTGGGCCAAGCAGAACACATTGAATTCTCCTCGAATCAGAAAAGCAAAGGGCCTGCCAAACGCATAACCCTCCAAGCGCCGGTGAGCGGCGCGGTTCGATCTTGGGAGAAAAGGCCTAGTTCAGCAGTGTGCAGAACTGATAGATCAGTGGAATCCGCCGACCTTCGGGTGGAGCGTTGGCGCGACGGGGGCTCTGGACTTGAACATGGAGGAGCAACCCCACGGTGATCCAGATGAGGCCTACAACGAAGACCGGAATGTCGGGAATTTCAACCGCGAATCCAGTCGCTGGACTGGATTGAGCGAAAACACAGGGCTTGTAGGAGCACTCTTTGGTGGGGGTTTGACTGTGCCCCGTGTGTCCCAGGGTATGGCCGTGGTCTGCTGATTTCGGACAACCGGCCGGCGAAGCGTCAGTCGAGGCGACTCGCCAGGTCGACGGCATCGCACAGATAGAAAACACCAGGGTAGAGACCAGACTTACCACCTGCACGAACACCAGAACGTGCAGGTAAGGCCGGATTCTTTGGGTACGCAATGCGTTTAACACGACACAGACTCGAGTTACTCGTTTACGACCCTAGCACATCATCGAAGACTATTGAAGCTCCTCCGGCTCTTGCCACCCGGCCCCTCCTCCCTCCCGACCCAGTCGCGCAGCGGGCACGGCAACGGACGCCGACCGGCGAAACTGGCCGGCTGGCGTTCCCGAAACTCACAGAGTGAGGCCCAACAATTCCATGCTCGATCGGGTGCCGCACAGCCTGGCCACAAACCTCTCGCGGTGTTTCGCCCTGACCTTTGTCGCCTTCGTTCGGTTTTTTTGCTCCCCCGACCCGCACCAGTGTCTCTGTCAGCCTCGTCCGGTGTTGTTCCAGATTCTTGAAGGCGGGTGAAGATATACCATTTACTTCGTTTTCTTCGGCCAATCCTTGTTGTTGGAACTCGGTAGGGGAGTATGGCAAGGAGCGCGACGGAAGGGCAATGCGAAGCTGGCGGCCGGTCCTGCTGCCTGACTGATCGAACCGTCAAAACCTCGCGGCGAGACTTTCCACAATTGACGACGGGCGACGCATTATCAATCATCAGCTCCACCGAAGTGCTTGAACAAGGGTTACTCGGTCATCGCCACCCGGCTTCCGCCCCACGGCCGGCGTCAGGGTGTAGCTATTCAGAACACTGCCATATCTCGCGGCAATGGCAACAACCACAGGAGCTTGTCCCATGACTGAACAGACAGAATCAGAAAAACGCGCTGCCGAAAACCAAGCAAAGCTGGTCATCGCGGGCGGGGATATTGCGCCGGATGAGTTGTTGTCACTGATCGGCAAGTTAAGGAAGCATCGCGGATTCGGCTTGGCCCGCCGAGCGCTGGAAAAGCGATTGCCGAAGATCGTCGGCGACGACCAATCCGCGAAAGGCAAAGCAAAGATACGGAAGCTCACCCAGCAGTTGAGCCTGTGCACCTACAAGGACCCCGACCTCAATCCATTGGAGCGGCTGGATCGGGCATTGCAGGTGTTGGCGGGACTGGACGATCTCGAATTGAGTTCGGCAGGCTGCACAAAGGATCAAGAATCCCTGGGCCAAGCCGGTGCGATCTTCAAGCGGAAATGGGAGCTGACCAACCAGGCGGGCCACCTGGAAACCTCGCTGGCCTACTACAGCCGCGGATACGACCAAGGCGTCGCCAAGGACTTCGGCTATACCGGCATCAACGCGGCCTTCGTGCTGGACCTCCTGGCCAGCCTGGAAGTGAGCAAGGCCGA
>VEPB01000478.1 GCA_012026715.1 Methylococcaceae bacterium
CTGTTGTCCGTTGTCCAGATACTCTTCGTCGTAGTGTGGTCGAACCGATTCATGTCCCTCTTGCCGGCTGGCCGCATCCAATCCGTGGGTGTCGAGGAATTCGTTGAGCAGCGGGCGTTCCTCGCGGAGTTTGTCCAGTGCCTCGGCGATGGTCTCGCCCTGGGTATCGATGGTGACGCTCCATTCCGCGCTATCGGCCTTGACCGGCTTCTCCGCCAGGCCCTTGACGGTGATGGATTGCTGGCCGGTCACCGCCCGCTTGGCCTGTACGCCCAGAATGAATGCCGCAACCGACATGCCCAAGGCGAGAGATACGCCCAGGATGGCCATGGCGCGGGAAAGCTGTTTGTCTTCCATTGGGACCTCGATTGAATCAAAGGAAATGCCGGAACCGGCAGATGTCAGGAATGGGGCAGGGCGGAGGCTTGATAGGTGATTCACCGATCATTTCATTCTATGCGTTCACCTAAACGCGAAGAGGAATTTTTGAATCATGGATTAGTTTTTCAGGTTCAGGGAAATTATGTTTCTGTAATAGTTCATGGAAGGTCATGTATATGGTATCTGAGTTGGAGCAAGGCCCTATGATTATCCTGGCTAGGAAGTCCGTTATGTTGGCGCCGGTAACGTCCGTGTCAGATATGTCTAAGCTAAGTTTTTGTACGATTTGCGGTATGCCGGAAATTACCTCTATATCTTGTGTAAGCAGAGAAGAATCGTACATCCAAGGAGATGCCAGGATTCGCCATTCCTGCTCTTCGGTAAAGCCCGGGTGTTTGATGCACAGTACGGCAAATCGAAACATCCGGAAGATAATATCCGTCATGTATTCGCGGTTCATGCTCCGAACATAGTCTGCATTATCCTCTATTCTTTCCGCCACCTTTCGGAATTCTCGCTCAAGCTGAGCCTGCGTCCAGTAGGCTACTGCGCCAGCTTCGAGACCAACGCGCTTGGTCGGGAGAAACAACGGGGTTGGTTTTACAACGAGTGCAACGCCGGCTTTTCCGCCATAGGCTCGCCACATGGACAGGCGTCCATCTTTGTGAGCTTGGTTCGAGTGTTCCGATAGGCATGCGATGTATGTTTCGGTTTTGATTTTATGCCACCAATCGTCGAAGCGGCCAGCGGCTTCGTCAGATAGGTTTGGATGATGCTTGTCTATCGCGCGTTTCAATCGGTCGCCAGACTTTGATCGATAGGCCCCCAATAAGCAGTCATACCCATGAGAAACCTCGGAGTAGTCATTCATCATCGATGTATGACGCATCCAGATTTCTTTGTTGATTATGACTTTGTAGGCAGTTTCGGAAGTTGTGTAGTAGATGAGGTGATGGCCTTTGCTGATGAGGTTTTCTACCTTAGTTTCGAGATACGGAAAGAAAACATGCCGGAGTTGATCTCTGTATATTCCTGTCATTTTATGCTATCCGCTAAAAGTACCGTTTCTCAGCCAACGCACGATGGGCTTAACGTGCGAAGCCTACCGCTCGCGATCGGTGCGCTTCGTTCCTCAGCACACCCTACGAAATCTTTTGTCACGCAGGCTCAAATTTTCATCGGAGATCGGGTGGGCCTACGTGTGTTTCGATTTGCCTGGTAGAAGTGAGTAGAAATCTCGAATCTCGCAGATAAATATTAAAATGGCCGAAGCAACTCCGGTAACGTTTAGTGCAAAGGCTGGCGGCATGGTCGGGATGCTGCTCGTGTTATGGCTCATTAAGTAGATATAACCAGCTGCGATGAATGGCAAGGAGGCTGTTATAATGACGCCAAAAACGAAATAGAAGCCAACATATTTATTTGGCGGATATAAAGATCGTGACTTTATCCAGCTCAAAACACGATAAAGAATTAGGAGTTTTATGATATCGGGCGCGATTGCCAGAATATATACTAGAACGATGGCGCTATATTGGCCTAATATTGCATATATCTTGGCGAATGGCAGTGCTAGCCAGATGGAGGCTACGCCGGCGCCGAACCATGCAAGCGGCAGCAGTCCTAAATAAGTAAATGTGCGCATCGAAAAATCCCTGTGGCTGTACTGGCGAAATTGCTTTGGTCTGTTGGTAGTTTGTTCACATGCCGGCCGGGATGAGAAAGGTATTCCAGTATGTATGCTGGGACGACCAAGGAATCCCAGAATAAACCCGCGAAGCTTGGATTCGCCACATCTTATCCAAACCTACGGATTCCCAGCCGATTTCTCCCCATCCCTCCGATACTCCTCCGCGGTCAAAGTCTGAAAGCTGTCCGGGTGCTCGAGGTCGAAGTCTTTGACGTGGCGGCGGATGGCGGGGTCGAAGCCGGTTTCGCGGAGTTCGTGGATGAAGTTCTTGAATTCGTCGCGACGCTTGACGGCGGTGGCGGTGCCGGTGGGGCTGAGGCGGTAGTCGGCGACGATCTTGCCGCCGCGGGGAGCGTCGGCGCCGCGGGCGTCGGTGTAGTACTGCGACAAGACCAGCAGCCGGGTGCCCAGGAAGCAGGCTTCCTCCAGGTCGTGGGTGACGAAGAACATCGTCAGCCGTTCCCGCTCCCACAGCTCCAGCAGGAACACCTGCAGGTCTTCCCGGGTATCGGGGTCGAGGGCGCCGAAGGGTTCGTCCATCAGCAGCACCGGCGGCTTCATGATCAGGGCCTGGGCGATGGCCACCCGCTGCTGCATGCCGCCGGACAGTTCATGCGGGAATTTGGCGGCGGCATCTCCCAGGCGCACCCGTTCCAACAAGTCCATGGCCTCGTCTCTGTCGTCCGGCCTGGGCTTGGACCAGGGGAGCCAACTCCAGGGCTGGGCCAGGCGCCGGCCCAACAGGACATTGTCCAACACGGTCAGATGGGGGTAGAGGGAGTAGCGCTGGAACACAATTCCGCGGCGCGGGTCGGGGAAGCCGGCGGCCTGGCCTTCGATCAGCACGCTGCCGCGGCTGGGCTGCTCCTGACCCAGGATGAGCCGTAACAGCGTGGACTTGCCGCAACCGGAGGGTCCGACCAGGGCACAGAACTCGCCGGCGGAGACGCACAGGTCCACGTTGTCCAGCACGGCGCGGCCGTCGTAGACCTTGTAGACGTCTTCGATGTGAATCTTTTTCGGGTCGCTCATGCCTTGTCTCCATACCAGCGGAACAGCCGACGGTTGCAGAACCTGAGCAGATAGTCGAACAGAAAGCCCAGCAGGGTGATCCAGGCGACGTAGGGGATGATGGTATCCATGGCCAGGTAGCGGCGGACCAGGAAGATGCGATAGCCCAGACCCTCGGTGGCGGCGATGGCTTCGGCGGAGATCAAAAACAGCCAGGCGCCGCCCAGCACCAACCGCAGGGATTCCAGGGCGCGGGGCAGGATCTGCGGCAGCACGATGCGGTAGACGAGCGCGGTGGCCGAAGCCCCCAGGGTGGCAGACTTGACGATCTGCTCGGTGGGAATGGCTCGCACCGCCAGGGTGATGTCGCGGGTGAGCACCGGGTAGGTGCCGATGAAGATCAGCGCCACCTTGGCCGCTTCGTCCACCCCGAGGGAAATGAACAAGATGGGCAGGATGGCCAGGGGTGGGATCATGGACACCACCACCAGAAAGCCGGAGAACAGCGCGCTCAGCCCCGGAAACAGCCCGATGTTGAGCCCGGACAGCAGCGCCAACACCAACGCCAATCCGACCCCTTCGCCCAGTCGGGTGAGGCTCGCCAGGGTATCGTGCCACAACACGACCTGACCGGTGCGCTTGTCCGGCACCAGCGCCACCTGTTTCACCGCATCTATCATCTGGCCCAGGCCCGGCAGCAGCTTGTCGTCCGGGTTGTCCGCGTGGCGCAGGTCGGAAGCGACGGCGTAGGCGAGCACCGCCAGCAGAAAGGGCAGGGCCGCCAGGGTGTAGCGCAACCAGGTCGACGGCCGGGCGTTGAGTCCCCAGAATTTGGGTGTGGGCATGGGGTGGAGTCTCTCCTCTGGTGATGCATTCTTGTGGGAGGGGGCTTCAGCCCGCGACCGAGGCCGAGTCGGAGGAATTCGCAAGCGATAGGGACTTCGGGTCATATACCGTGAGCTGTAAGTACGACGAGCCCTCCGATGAACCCTAGCGCTAGCACGCAAATACCCCGGAAATAGGTAGAAGCATAAGCAGCAGGTAGTCTAGCAGACAAAATTCTCTTCTTGATATGCCAACCGTTGATGATGAATAGGCCAAATGCAACCCAAGAAGCGATAGAGAATTGGAGTTGGCGGTATAACGGGAAGTAGTCCGCTGTGATTGCACAGATGAGGAACGGAAATACTGGAACAAAATTACGAAAAGTGAGGCGTTGCAATTGCTCAACTGCGAGAAGCTGATCAGCGGTCAGCTTTCTACGGGCGGACTGAACTATTACCGCATGAATCAGAAGAGCCACAGTTATGATTGTCAACGCCTGATTTCTTGAGTCCATGTGCTTACGCCTTATTTATTGGTTGCTTAGCCTCGGCAAATGGGTAGGCTGAGATGATGAAGGAATCCCAGCATAACGGCTCGAAAGCTGGGATTCGCGGGGCTTATCCCAGTCGCGAGTGGCTTTCCTCGATCGATGGGCTTCGCAAACTCAGCCCATCCTATGCGAGCTGAATGAGCGGCAAAAAGTGCACGTGGCGCCTCAGTACATCTCTCGCGGCTTAGGGCAGCAATATCTCACGGCACCGATTCCAAAGAGGGTTGAAGACACTGTTTACGTACCAATCTAAAGCTTCGGCAGATCGGACCCCTATTGATGTTTCATGCCAGCCACTATCTCCGAAATTGGCACTCGATATCCAGATGGTGTTGGGCTCAATTAGAAGGACTTTTGAATGTACATTTGGAGCGATAGCGATCCTGATATCAGGAAATCTATCTTTTATATCTCGGGCTGACGCTTCAAAATTCTTATGAGCAATGACAAATATTTTGTTCGGACGCCTTCCGAGTTGTTCTTCAACATACGATAACTTTGGGAGCGAATACGTAATAAGGCGAAGAAGTCCAGATTGCTTAGATAGTTGAGAAAGCCTGGTTCCCCAAGTGCTGGCCTCTCCAGTGAGCTTGATGTCGGTTGACTTAAAGGCTATTCCGCCACCATCGGTCTTAAATGCCATACGCGGATATACCCTCCTGGCTCAACGTTCTTAACCATTAAATCGACAGTTGCTAGGCTGAAATGAGAAAGAAATCCCAATATAACCTGTCGAAAGATCGGGTTTGCTGAGGCTCATCCCAGATTGTTTGGTGGCTGGATAGAGTGCCGAATTAGACCGCATTTTGGCTTCGAGTCATTGCGATATTCCACGTGACGAGACGCGAAGACTGATTGTTACATAGCCAGCGTTCCAGAGCACTAACCAGACCCTCGTGATCATTTTCCAGCACCAATAGGCCAGAAAGTGGCGGCCCCAATCGCTTCAATACGGGCGCCAACTGGAATCCCGACATGGTTCTGACCTCGAAAGTTGAGTTAGGCCTGTTTTTGTATTCACGTTCAATATGCTGCCAACATTGACTGTGGTGGAGTTCTTTCCTCATTCGTTTGATACCGGTTTCCGCATCGATTGCGGTAGCTTCACGCCATCGATGCTTGACACCATTACGCGAAACACCGGTATATCGAATGATGTTATCGTCACCAGCAACAAAGTAAATGCATGCGTGTCTTGCTTCCCAAGCATTTCGATCCAATACCTCGTAGTTAGCTGAGAGCCAAGGCCCCGTTCTAGCTCGTTGCTCTTTGTCATTTCGCCTCCACTTCTTTCCTCCTAGACTGACGATACGAAGGATTGGTGTTGCTGAGTCGTATATTTCTTGGGCAAGTTGGTAAGGTTGCATAGGCGAAAAGTGTTATCGAAAAGTCGATGGTGCTTCAGTTCCACTAATCATAAAGTGCCGTAGGGTGCGCTGAACTACGAAGCGCACCGGTCGCGAGTGGCATTTCTCGACCGATGGGTTTCGCTTTGCTCTACCCATCCTACGCCAAGACGTTACAGTTTCCCTTCCGCCGCCATCTTCATATAGGTATCGGTGAAACGCAGCTTGACGTTGCGCTTGGAACCCAGCACGGTCTTGTCGGGGAACTCGATGCCGACGAAGTCGGCGCTGGCGGCGCCGTTGCCGAACAGGCCCTTGGCGAAGCTGAAGTCGCGCACATGCTGCATGGTTTCCTTGAGGGCCGGGGCGGTGGCGATGTCGAGGGCTTCCTTCGGGGTGTAGAACAGCTTGGTGGTGGCCAACTGGGCCTTGAATTCGGCCTCGGTGCTGCCGGCTTGGGCCGCCAGGTCGGCGACGAATTGCTTGGTGTTCTGGTCGCCCTTGGCCAGTATGCCCATCATCTCGAACCAGGCGCCGGTGAGGGC
>VEPB01000200.1 GCA_012026715.1 Methylococcaceae bacterium
AGCCGTCGAAGTGATAGGCGAAGCCGCCCTGGCCGCCCTCGGCCTTGAAGGCGGTGCTGGATTCGTCGGCCACGGTGTCGAAGCGCTGCTCCAGGGCCCCGCCCAGGAGCTTGTCTGGTTTGAAAGCGGGAATGCGGTTGTCGATGATGTTGACCACCCCGCCCATGGCGCCGCTGCCGTATAGCAAGGTGGCGGGCCCCCGCAGCACTTCGATGCGCTCCGCCAGCAGCGGGTCGAGGCTGGTGGCGTGGTCCGGGCTGATGGCCGAAACGTCGTTGCTGCCGATGCCGTTGGCCAGCACCCGCACCCGGGGGCCGGCCTGGCCGCGGATGACCGGGGTACCCACGCCGGGGCCAAAGGACTGGCTGGTGATGCCCAGTTCCTGCTTGAGGGTCTCGCCGATGCTGTGGCCGGTCTTCAGCCGCAGTTCCTCGTCCTGCAGCACCGTGACCGGTACCGCGCTGTCGGAGCGCTTTTCCTGGAGGGGAGCGGTCACCACCACGGGCTCCAGCTCTTTGACAGGCGTTTCTTCGGCGCGGGCCGAGGGCAGGGCAGAGGCAGTGGCGACGGTCAGTAGCAGGAGTTTGCGGGGCATGGCTAGGATCGATCGATGTTGGGCAAAGCGGAGCGGAAAGGGCATCAACTGATGAGTGTTACTTTATAACGTCGCCAACTCTGCCCGCAAGCGCATACCCTGACAGGCCGGTGCCCGTAGACGGGATTTCCGGCTCGATCGGTTAAACTGCGGCTTCGCAAAAACCGTGCAGAACCACCGGCGGAGGCCCAACCCCATGAGCAAGCGGTTCGTGATCCTTTTGATATCGTTGAGCAGCCTGGCCGGCTGTTCCGCGCTTACTGCCAGGCAAGCCGAGCTGCAGGCTCCCAAGGTCGACCTGGTGGGGGTGAAGTTGCTGGAGATGGACCCGTTGGCGCCCCGCTTCCGGGTTCGCTTGAAACTGGACAATCCCAACGACCAGGCGCTCGATCTGGACGGGGCCGACGCGGTGCTCACCGTATTGGGCGAGAAACTGGCCAAGGGCGTGACCCAGAACGCGGTGAGCCTGCCGGCCCATGGCAGCACCGAGACCGACGTGGAGGTGCGCGCCAAGACCCTGAGCTTTCTGAAGCTGCTGCCGGAGCTGCAGAAGTCCGACGCCTTGCCTTACCAAGTGGCGGGCAAGCTGCATTTCCTGCAAGCGCTGGGGCCCTTGGGCGCACTGCCGTTTCGGGCCGAGGGAACGGTCAAGGCCGAAGAGTTGTTGGGCAAGCTGGGCGCAAAATTCCGCTGACGGCCGCACACCCGCACCTTCCACCCGATTTCGCTGTCGAAACCTCGCGGACGGCGTCGATCCGTTCGGGAGGGGACCATGAGCGATTCCAATGAAGCCGAGCAGACCGGCAAGCTGACCGTCTACTACGATGGCGCCTGTCCCAGCTGCGTCCACGACCGGGAGCTGTACGAGAAGCTCGCCGGGCCAGGCGGCGAGTCCGTGTGCTGGCTGGACATCACCGGCCGGGAGCAGGCGCTGGAACAGGAAGGCATCGACCCACGCAAGGCGCTGCGGGAGTTGCACGTGCGTGACGAACGGGGCCGGGTGGTGTCGGCGCTGGACGCCTACATCCTGCTGCTGGGCCGGGTCACGCTGCTGAAGCCGTTGGCCTGGCTGATCGGCTTGCCCCTGATTCGATCCCGGCTGGCCAAGGCCTATCGCGCCATGGTCGACCGCCGGCTGCAACGTACCGGGCGCGGCTGATCCTCGTGTCTACCGTCCGCCGCCGATCGGAGCGGCCGGAGGCTCAGCGAATCACGACATCGCGAGGTGGAGATTGGACCTTTCCGGTCCAAACGCCATATTCCCGCGATTTTTCTTCGTCGGGGATTTCGACGATAGCCCGGATTGTGAGGTGTTTTCCCTGCGGGTTCGGTGGCAGGCCTGCCCACTCCGCGCTACCGAGAAACACGTTGTAGACGAGGTTTTCTCCGGCATTCAGCGACCAGAACGACGGGATGTTCTTGCGCCAGGAGCGTTCCTTCCTGGTCACGACGAATTTGTCGCCCGATGGAGTGGTGAGTTCGAACCGCAGAGCGGCGTAGCCCCAGGAATTGGATTCCTTCCAGGCCTTTTGGACCACCCCGGCACGGTTGCTCAAAATGACGTGGAAGTGTGCGGCGGGGTCGAGCGAGAGCGCTCGCTCCCCCTCTCCATCCGGAATCGCTATCGAAAGTTCCCAGGCACTGACGGGCTCGGGCCGCTGGTCGCTGTCGGCCTGAGCCGGCATCGTGCCGAGCGAGAAAACCAGCAGCATCAGGCATTTCGCTCCACGATCAAGTCTGGTAGGAAGGTGCGATCGGCCGATAGGCGGAACCATGCGATGTCCTCCTTGGAGGCGGCGCCCAACTTAAGTGAAGGTGTAGGCCGGATACATCTTCTTGAGCGCTCTACCGTGCTCTTTCATTTGGGCTTCGGTCGGACGTCGGACGGAGTTTTCTGCGACAGTGCCGTTCGCGAGCCGGTCGAAGCCCCATGCCACGGCAACCAGGTGGACCACGGTCGTGCCGGTCACTTCGGTCAGGGCCGTCACGAAGTTCAGCCAGGTTCGACCGGTCGCCGGCGGAGATTCACTGGGCCGGTCGTAGAAATCGGGGCTCGCGGCGAATTCGGCGGCGGTTTCGTAGAAAGGTTTGGCGTCGTCGGCATTACAGACCCCAGGCATGCTGGGAAGCGCGGTCGTCCAGCTCGCGTCCGGGCCGAATGGATCGACATAAGAGCTTTGCCCGCAGGCTTTGAAGAACGTGCCATTTTCGGTGATGGTCTGAACCCACCGGAGCTGTTTGCCGGGGCTCGAAGGAATGTTGTGGGTGATCTTGATCTCCATGCCGGATGCCGTTTTCCGATAGATCGTGACTTCAATGTGCTTGCCCTTGTGTGTGGGGCCAGTGATGGCAAATTTGACCGGCATGTCCTGAATCCTCCGTGGACGAGTTCGCTGAGAATGGAGAAAGGCCATCGGATTGAACCTTCTCACTTGAACGAATGCTGAGCTCAAGGGGGTGTGTGCGTCAAGCCTCTGTCCTAGCCAGGAGCCCGAAGTGGAGCCGGTACCCTTACAAATCGCCCAGCAGATACGGCACCTGAGGCGTTCCCTGAAGTAATCCCAGATTCCAGCAGTGAAGCGAATATCTCCACGGGCCGGGTTTGTCCCTCAACGTTCCGCCATTGTCACCGCCCACCAGGGACCTTGGGTTCGCCCCAGCACGGCATCCCAGTACCAGGCCGACACGTCGGTCCAGGCCCGGCCGCGGCTGTCCAGGATGCGCTCGCACACCTGACGGCTCCCGCTGGGGCCGGTCGCATGGAAGCAACCCCAACGGATCCCGTCGAGTTCGTGCACCTTGGCAGCTGTGACCTCATACCCCATGGCGCGAAAACAGTCGGCGGCGGGATGAAGGCTGCGGGTCGGGGTTTCCACATGGCGCACCAGCCATTCCCGGCGACCGTCGCCGAACCGCGCCACGGCGCCGGGAAAGTGCCGCAGCCAGTTTTGATCCTGGGGTGTCAGGGCCAGCCGGATCAAGCCCTGCGGTGGCAGCGCCTCCCACCAGTCCGGGTCCGCCTCGACCGGTTCGGCCGGTGGCGCCGGTGCTGCGGTTCCGGCGACCGCCGCGGCGAGGAACAGCGCCGCCGCCAACTGCAACGGCCCGCGCGGGGAAATCGGATCGGGCAACTTCCCGCCTCCGCTCGCGGCAGTGCCATCCGGCCGCTGGCAGAGCAGCGCCACAGGCACGACCACCAGGGCAAACAGCGCTAGCCCGATGCCCTCGTGGGTCCAGTCCGGCAGTTCCACCAATCCGGTTTCCTTGAAGAACAGCGCGGCATTGCGGATGACGTTGCCGATCAGGACGAGCGCCAGTGCCAGCCCCAGATTGCGCAGCAGCGGGACCGGCCTGGCCCGGTTCCAGGCCGAGGCGGCCGCCGCTGCGACCAGGCCGACCCACAGCATGTGGATTCCGCTACAGGGCGCATCCACCAGCATCAGCCGCTCGCCCCAGCGCAAGGCGGCCCCTTCTGCCTGTGCCGGCAGGCCCATGCCCTGCAGCAGCAGGCTGGCGCCGTCGGCAGCCAACAGCCTGAGCGGATAGCCGGCATAGAATTGGAGCGAGGCCACCAGCGGCAGCGACAGCAGCAACAGCGCGCCGAGCGCCACGGCTTCCCGCGGACGTGGCAGCGATGCCGCCAGGCACAGGCTCAGCGCCATCATCCCCAGTATGGCGCGGAGCAAGGGCGGCAGTCCTGGCGCAATGGCCTGGCCCAGGGTCAGCAGCCCCGCGGCCGGTACCGGCCAGCCGCGCGGTTGCCGCAGCAACTCGCGCCGGCGCCGGAAAACGAGACCGAGGGCGAGCGCCAGCGCCAGGACGCCCAAGGGGTCGTCGGAGCCGTCGGTCATGCGGGCGCCGTACCAGCGCCAGACCGGCCATAGCGCCAGCAGCTGCAGAGCCAGCAGGGTACGGCTGCGGCGCAGCAGTTCCTTGAGCCGCTTGAGGAAGTCCTCGGCCCAGTCCGGCAGCGGCTGGCCGGCGGCGGCACCGACCTCAGCCATGGCGCTGTTGCCTCCGTCTGGCCCAAGCGAACACCGCGCTGGCGGCACCGAACAGCAGCCAGGTTTCCGGCTCCGGGGAACCTGGCACCGGGTTTCCCACCGCCAGATCGCCGACTCCGGCGGGCAGCGGCAGGGGCTGCTTCACCGTCGCGGCCGCCGCCGGGTCGGTATTGCGCACCACCGTATCCACCGCCAGGAAGGAGGTGTGGGAGGTGAGCAGGTTGTAGCTCAGCCCCAGGGTGGTGATCTCCCGCGCCAGTTCCGAGTCGGGATGCACCTTCTCGTAATCCGCCAGCTCCGCCAGTCGGCTGCGCGCCCACAGATAGCGCAGGGCGGTGGTTTCCGGCCGGGTTTCGGCGCTGCCCAGGTCCAGGGTCTGGCTGAAGCTGCCGGCGCCGCCGCTGCCGGTGACGGTGAGGGTGCCGGTCTTGTCCCACCGCCACTTGCCGAACAAAATCACCGGGCGCTGGGCGAACAGGTCCGGCAGCCGGGCCGGCTCCACGTCGTAGGCCTCGAAGCCGTCGAAACGGTAGCTGAGGTGGGTCAGCACCGGCGTCTCGATGTACCGCCGCAGCCGCTCCGCCTCGGCTTCCGCCTCGCCGGGCGCGGTAACGATAAAAGGCTCGCCGCGGCCGGCCCGCGCCATGCCTTCGATGAGGAAGCGATTGACCGAGGAACCGATGCCGAAGGCGAACAGATTGGCCTGGCCCAGGTTCCGGCGGATCAGCTCGAAGGTCTCCGTCTCCACCGCCACATAGCCGTCGGTCACCACCACGATGCTGCGGGAGCGCTGCGGGCCGGCGGGGATGGCCAGGGCGCGCCGCAGGGCCGGCAGCAGTTCGGTGCCGCCGCCGCCCCGCTGGGCGTCGATGAAGGCCAAGGCCCGGCCGATGCTGACCGGGTCGGCCGGCAGCGAGTGTTCCGACAGCAGCTCGTTGGCGCCGGAGAAGAGCAGCACGTTGAAGCTGTCTTCCGGCTTGAGCCGGCCGATCAGTTCCCGCAGCAGGGTCTTGGCGGTGTCCAGCGGGAACCCGTTCATGGACCCGGACACGTCCAGCACGAACACGTAGTCGCGGGGCGGGATCGCCTCCGGCGTGACGGATGCCGGCGGTTCGATCATCGCCAGAAAGAAGTTCTCCGTCTCGCCTTGGTGCAGCAGCAGGCCGGTCTGGATGGCCTGGCCGGCCAGCCGGTAGTCCACGATCAGGTCGCGGTCGCCGCCGGGACCAGCCAGCGTGGCCACGGCCCGGTCGGGCCTCTCGAAGTACACGTCCATCTGGTGGGAGCGGGACGACAGGTCCTGGATCGGCATGCCGCCCTCGAGCACCAGCTTGAAATCGAACCGGCCGGGAGGCGGCTCGCCCTGGTGCAGATACGGATTGGCGATCCAGCGCTCGGCCGCCGGCGCAGAAGCGGCGGGTTGATTGGAATAGCGCGGCCCCACCACGGTGGGGTAGACGAATTGATAGACGCCGTTGGTGGGAACCAGCAGTTCGGTGTAGCGCAACTCCACCTGGATGTCGTCCCCCGGCAGGATGTTGGCCACGTTCATCTGGAACACGTTGGGCCGCTGCTGCTCCAGCAGGGCGGCGCTCTTGCCCTCCGCCTTGGCGGCTTCGTAGTGGGCGCGGGCCTGCTGCTGCTCCCGCACCCGGGCCTCGATCCGGCGCTCTCCCACCTGTAGCGTCATGCCGTAGACGGCGGCGCGGGTGGAGCCGGGAAACAGGTATTGCGCCTCGATGGGCCGGCTGCCCTCGTTGCGGTAGCTCTGCCGCACCACCACGTCGGCGATGACCCCGGACACCGTGGCCTCCACCGCGGTGGCCTTGAGGGGCAGGCGGTCTACGCCGGGATCGTCGCTGTGAACGAAGAAATAGGGCGACAGGGTCTTGTCCCCGCCTTCGGTCACAGGTTCAGCGGCCAGGGCCGA
>VEPB01000123.1 GCA_012026715.1 Methylococcaceae bacterium
ACTGCCTCACAACTGGAAGCCGGCCGATACATGACAACCCATGGCTAGCTGATCCAGCTCCATAGGGAAAGAACGCGCTCCGGCGGACGGTTACGCACCTCGGACCGAGCCATTTAGCCTACACGACTGGGTCATCTGACACAGTCACGGGAGGTCGATCACAGCAACCGTATTTTCACTGGCTTCAAGCCGCTGTTTTCCGTTAAAGCCGACGCTGCGGCTTGGTTTTTGCTGAGTGTTGTCGGCTACCGGCGTCGCATCGACCGGACCGCACCATCCCGACGCAAAACAAGGAAAAGAACATGTCCCGATCGACCCGCTATGCCCTCACCGGCAGGATCTTCTTCTGCCTCTTGATCTGCTTTAGCCTCTTCGCCGAAGCCGCCTATGCCAAAGTCGCGGGCTCCAGAATCACCATCACCCAGGCTAAATGGGCCAAGGGGGTGTTGTCGGTCAAGGGTTCGGTGCGGCATAGCACCGCCGTCAACGTCGATGTTTACGACAGCAGCGGCCGGTTGTTGGGGCAAGCGCCCGTCGATAGCCGGCACCGATTCACCCTCATGCGCAATGACCTGGATCGGCCGGAGTTGTTGTGTTCGGTGCAGGCCAAGGCGACCGATGCCACCGCGACGGTGGCGGTGAAGGGCAAGCCCAAATCCTGCGCCAAGGTTCCCCACTGCAAGATCCTTTCGCCGGTGGGCGGCGTGGCGGCGATGGTGAACACCGATGTCAGCTTTTCTGCCAAGGCCACCTTGAAGGACAAGAAGGCCGAGCCTCTGAAGATGGAGTGGGATTTTGCCGGCGGCTCCATGGGCGAGGCGGTGCCAAATACCACACCCCAGATCTACCACCGCCCCACCGGCACCGACACCACGGTGCAGTTCGTCCGCGACAACGGCCGCTACCGGGTACGGTTCATGGCCTGGGACCGGCAGAACCGTTATTGCGAGGACTCGGTGGAAGTGGTGGTGGGCACGCCGCCGGATACCAATACCGACTTCGCCGAGAAGGCGTTGCCGAATGTTCAAACCCTGGCGCAAGCCGCCCAGCAGTCCGCCCCCGCGAAGGGCGCGCCGCTGCAGGGCCAGGCCGGGGATTGGGTGGTACTGCCGTTCCAGGACTGGACCATGCAAAATTCCACCGATGCCAAGGCCCAGCCCAATGTGGTCATTCCCTTGGGGCAGCCGGTCAACAACATCAATGCCGTGGTTTACGAGAAAGGCCGCCAACCCATGGTGGTGTCGTCCGCCAACAAGGCCAGCCTGTTCTACTCGGCATCCTCCAACCCCACCGATCCCGTCGGCCCCGACTCCATCAATACCACCAGCCGGAACTGGCCGAAGGACAAACCCTTGCAGCAAGCGACGGTGCAGAAGAGCGACTGGTTCGAGGTTTACGTTCGGCCGGAGGAACAAGTCAGTTGGCTGTCGCCGAACTATTACAGCTACAGCTACGCCGGTTTTCTCGATCCACAAGCGCTCACCAAGACCGATGAAGGTTTCCACAGTGAACATATCAACCCGGATCACGGCCGTTTCATGCCGGGAGTCGATGGCCCTTATGAAAAGAACGAACCGCAGGCCTTCAGCGGATTTGACGATGCCCGCAACCATTTCGCCGCCAGCTTGCTGCCGAGCACCGACTTCGACGATAGCGGCCGGATCAACACCGACCCCCTGTTCCGCGTCGAAGCCCGCAAGAAGGACGGCACCACATTCAGCACGGACCTGGCCATTTCCGCCACCCGCGACATGCGCTGCCGCGCCTGCCATCTCACCGGCGGCATCGGTTCCAATCCGGCCTATGCCAATCAAGGCTATGCGCCTCTGGTCTATCACGAGGCCGAAAGCGACAGCCTGTTCGATCTGGAATATGCGGCCCTGGGCAACACCGCGCGGCTGCACAGCAACGTCGGCCCCTACATCGACCGCATGACTTTCGGCGCCGCCGGCACTCAGCACGAAAGCCGGCTGGTGAGTTTCGCCGGCCCCATCGCCTGCGCCAACAGCAACGGCGGCTGCCATTCTTCGGTGATGCAGTCCAACCCCTTCGGCCTGCCTTTGCCAGACCGCCACGGTGGCGGCTATTTGGCTTCCATCATGCACGGCATCCACTCCCAATTTAGCTACAGCGACGCCAGCAAGACCGACATCGTACGCGCCAGCCAAAGGGGGCTCGGCAATGTCGAGTTCGGGGTGCCGGTGGGGCGCGACGATACCTTCTGGGATCCGAAAACCGGGTCGATGCCCGACACCCTGTTTCCGGTCAAATCCGCCGACGGCCAGATCCTCCCCATGGAGGACAACTGCCTGCTGTGCCACGGCGGCTTGCGCGAACAGAGCTATCGCGACCGCATGTACAGCGCGGGGGTGACCTGCTACCAGTGCCACGGTGGAAAGCGGTCGTTGGCAGGCGGTGGGATGTCGGCCACCCCCAATCCGGACGGCACCGGCAGCCGACGCCCCTGGATCGATGAACCGGATTGCGGCTCCTGCCACACCGGCAACGCCAACCGAGGCCCGGCCTCCAACGACCAGTTTTACAGCGCCGGTGTCCTGAAGGTGGCGTTCGATGAAACCGATATCTCGGCCACGCCGCGTAAGCCCGATCCCGCCAATCCCGACGAAGTTCGATTTGCGGTTCCGATTTCGTCGCTAGAACTGGGCGACACCCAATACAACGCCGACGGAACCACCCAGCCCTTCGTCACCAAGAGCCGCTTGTACCGGCTCGGCAAGGACGAGCATGGCCAGATACCCTGCGCCGCTTGCCACGGCGCGGCCCACGGCATTTGGCCCATGACCGACCCCAACGCCAACGACAACCTCACCTCGCTGGAACTGCAAGGCCACGCCGGCCCCATCACCGAATGCAAGGTCTGCCACACGGCCGATGCCTTCGCCGAGTTCGCCGATCTGGATCAGGGCATCCGGCCGGCCGATCCCAAAGTCGGCATCCTCGGCGGCCCCCACAACATGCACCCGGTCAACGACCCCAACTGGTGGCAGAACGCGGCTGCGGACACCACCCCCAACCAGAAAAGCGGCAAGGTCAACGGCGGCTGGCACAACGACTACGCCAAGATCCCCGGCCGCACCGGCGAGGATCAGTGCGCCGCCTGCCACGGCAACGACCACAAGGGCACCCGGCTCTCGAAAACGCCGGTGGACCGGGTGTTCGTCAACATCAAGGGTAAGACCGTCAAGGTTCCCGCCGGCACGCCCATCGGCTGCGACCTGTGCCACACCATCGAACGCAGCTGCACCGGATCGTCGGCGGCCGACTGCGGCCAGCCCTCCGACAAGGTGGCCCAGTCGCTCAACCAGAAGCCGGTCATCACCTCCCCCGCTGAAACCCACGCGGTGTTCGGCGAGGACTACCATCACACCGTCACGGCCACGGACCCGGAAGGTCACCAACTGACCTATGAAATCAGTGGGGGGCCGGAGACTGCCACTATCAGCGGGTCCGGGGAGGTGACCGTCACGGCAGCCGATGTGCTGGACTTTGGGCCGATCATGCACGACCGTACCTACCTGATGGTGGAGCACAACGTAATCGATCCGGAAGTTTTCGAATATTTCGTCACGGTCAGCGACGATCAGGGGGCGAAAGCGGTGCAACGGGTGCGGGTCATTGCCAGCTGTCCGGCTGACCTGGTCTACGACATGGACCATCGGAACTGTGTCCCGGTGACGATCACTTCCTATGTCAACGGAGTCGGTTTCAACGCCGGGGAAACCTTCCGGTTCCAGGTTCGAGCCCAACAACGCAGCGGCGCGCCGCTGGCCTACTCCCTGAAAAATCAGCCCGATGGCATGACCATCGACGGAAGCGGCCTGCTCCAATGGACGCCCAAGGCCGATCAGGGTGGCGACGTGACTGTTACCGTAACGGCCACCGGGCAGACCGGCTTTGCCGAGCAGCAGATCAGCCTGAGTGTGTGTGCGGTCCCGGCGTTTTGGGATCCCGAGCAGGGCAAATGTGTCGGCCCCATCGCCTTCACCACCAAGCCCAACGTTTTGGCGGTGGCCAACGGCGACACCTACCATGGCGCGGTGGCGGTCAACCATCGGGACGGTTTGCCGGTGAACTTCAGCCTGCCGGTCAAGCCCGACGGGATGACCGTGGCCAAGGTGGACTCGACCAGTGCCACCATCGATTGGGTCGCTCAGGCCGTGGCTTCCGGACCGGTCAGCTTCACCGTCAAGGCCGAGGACGACAAAGGCGGTGCGGCGCAATTCGATTGGTTCGTCTACGTCTGCGTCGCTCCGGATGTTCCCGGCCGCCGCAACTGCGTCAACCCCATCCAGTTCAACGCCTGGCCCGAAATTTCTGGCCTTAGCGCGGGCGATACCTTCCGCTTCCAGGCCTCCGCCAGCCACGCCAAGAACCTGCCGTTGACCTACAGCCTCAGCGGCGCACCGGCAGGTATGACCATCGATCCGCAAACCGGGCAGATCGATTGGGTGGCAGTCGCCAACACCGATGGCAGCGTTACTTTCAACGTCCTTGCCGCCGATAACGTCACACCGCAGGCCAGCAACTCCCAGACCATCCAACTGGCCGTCTGCGATGCCGGTATGCGATGGGACGGCGACTTGGGCATCTGCCAGGGACCGGTGGTGATCGACCCGATTCCCGGATTGGGAGTGGACGTCGGCGCCACCCTCAACTACCAGGTGGTGGCCAGCGTGCCCGGCAACGGGACCATCGGCTACGGCCTGGCCGACCAGCCCGCCGGCATGAGCATCGACGACAAGGGGCTGATCAGTTGGCCTCACGCCGCCGTCGACCCCAACGTCGGCCCCAATTTTGCCATCACGCTCATCGCCAGCTACGACCAGGGACGGCCGACGATGCAGTACGTAAATATCACCGTCTGCGAGGCGCCGGCTCACTGGAACAAAGATAACCTGGCTTGCGAATAGCGGCATGCGCCAAGGCACGGAAGAGCGTGCCCGGGTAACCATCAAGAACCAAAAATACCAGGAACATCCCATGACCCTCACCAGCCCTTCCCGATGGCTCTCCACCGGTTGGCCCGAAACGATGTGTTCCGTGCCTCAGCACCTCCTGTTCATGCTGTTACTGTTGCCGGCCATGGCGACCGCGACGCCCAAACCCGCCGTCGCCATCTCCCAGGCCAAATGGGCCAAGGGGGTGTTGTCGGTGAAGGGTTCGGTGCGACATAGCGCTGCCGCCAGCGTCGATGTTTACGACAGCAGCGGCCGGTTGTTGGGACAGGCGCCCGTCGATGGCAAGCACCGCTTCGCCATCACCCGCAACGACCTGGATCGACCGGAGCTGCTGTGCTCGGTGCAGGCCAAGGCGACCGACGCCGCGGCGACGGCGGCGGTTAAGGGCAGACCTAAGTCCTGCTCGAAAGCTCCGCAGTGCAAGATCCTCTCGCCGGTGGGCAGGGTGGCGGCGGCGGTGAATACCGATGTGAACTTCTCCGCCAAGGCGACGCTGAAGGACAAGAAGGCCCAACCCTTGAAAATTGAATGGGATTTCGCGGGCGGCTCCATGGGGCAGTCGACCGGCAATCCCCTCCAGGACAGTCATACCCGCCCCACAGGAACCGAAGCCACCGTCCAGTTCGTCCGCGACAACACCCGCTACCGGGTGCGATTCACCGCCTGGGACAAACAGAACCGCTATTGCGAGGACTCGGTGGAGGTTGTGGTCGGCAATCCACCGGACACCCTGGAAAGTTTCCAGACCACGCTGTCCGAAGTGAAAGCCTTGGCACAGTCGTCCCGCGAATCAGCGCCGAACTCCAGCACCAACCTGGCGGGAAACACCGGCGACGAGGTGGTGCTGCCGTTTGAAAAGCGCTCCATGCAGTGCGGCCAGGAGGTGGAACTGATGCCGGCCACCTACGACGTTTATCCGGTGCCCTACAACACCGTCAATGCCTACGTCTACGAAAAGGGATTGCGCCCGGTTTTGCAAGGCGAGGACAAAGTCGAACTGACGTATGCCGCCGCCTCCAATCCGGCCGACCCGGCCGGTGCCGATTCCATCAATTCCACCAGTCAGAACTGGCCGGTGGGAAAGAGCATGCTCGCCGCCAGCCTGAAGAAGGGCGAATTGTGGGACCGCTATCAGCGGCCCGCGGATCAGCTGCTGGCCGACGGTTACTTCAGCAGCACCCTGATCGAGTCCATGAGCGGTTACTCCCCGGAAATCGACGGAATGCACTCGCCGGTACCGGACGAAGGGGCCTATTTTGTCGGCGGCGATCCTATGGTTCCCGTCAACGCCGATCACGGGCGCTACATGCCCGGCATCGGCGCACCCTACGCCGAGAACCAGCCGCAGGCGTTCAGCGAATTCAGCGCCCAGAACAACTGGTTCAGCGCCAACTGGCTGCCGCTCACGGACATCGACGATAGCGGCCGGGTCAATCCGACCACCTTGCTACGGGTGCAGGTGCTGGACAAACAGACGCAAAAACCGGTGGCCACCACCGACGTCACCGTCACCTCCGGCAAGGACTTTCACTGCCGCGAGTGTCACACCCTGGGCAAGATCGGCGCCAACCCTGCAATCAAACGGACCAATACCGCCGGGGGCACCGACCTCATGCTGATGGCGAGCACCAGCGAGCGCGTCGAGGATCAGGAGTACGCGGCGGCGCTGAACATGGCATCCCTGCATTGGTTCAACGACGTACCGAACATGAACATGGGAGACATGCACCCCGGCAAGGACACTCCAATTCTGATCGACATGCCGCGTACCGGCTGCATCGGCTACGGCATGTGCCACGGCGGCGGACCGACCACCTTTTCGCCGGATCAAAACAAGCTCACCAACAATTACTCCAGCAGCCGTGAAGGGCCCGGCTCGGTTGCCATGCACCGGATGCACGGCGCCTTGCAATACAACGATGACAAGACCGACATCCTGCGCGACGAGAAAGGCCGCTACCGGTGCGCAGGGGGTGATAAGGCCGGCTGTTTGGATCCGAACCGGAGCCTATTCCCGGTCAAGGACACCAACGGCAACATCCTGCCCATGGAGGAGAACTGCCTGAAGTGCCACAGCGGCCAGCGCGAGCAATGCTACCGGGATCGCATGTACACGGCGGGCGTGACCTGCTACCAGTGCCATGGCGACATGCTGGCGGTCGGACAGGTTTACAAAAAATCCCAAGCCGGCCCGGACGGCAACCAATACCGCATGCACTGGCTGGATCAGCCGGAGTGCGGTTCCTGCCATACCGGCAGCGGCAATCAGGGGACGGATGGCAGCAACGGCTTCTTCAGCGCCGGCGTGAAGACCCTGGCTTTTGCCGAAAGCGATCCCGCCGCCACCCCCAATGCCGTCGACTGGACCAACCCCGATACGCGTCGGTTCGCGGTGCCTAGGACTGAATTGGAGCCCTGGGGGGCTGGCCAGGACTACAACCCCGTGTTGCGATCGCCACTGTATCGTTTAGGCAAAGATGTGCACGGCCAGGTGGCCTGTGCCGCCTGCCACGGTCCGGCCCATGGCATCTGGCCCAACCGGGCTCCGAGCGCCAACGACAACGTGACCGCCCTGGAATTGCAGGGGCATACCGGTTCGCTGCTGGAATGCAACGTCTGCCATACGGCGGATTCCTTCGCCAAGATGGAGGACAACGACGAGGGGATCAAGGTTGTCGACGCCAAGGCCGGCGTATTGGGCGGCCCCCACAACCTGCACCCGATCTTCGATCCCAACTGGTGGAAAACCGCCGCGGACGATCCGGGCAACAGCGACGGTTCCACCAGTGGCGGCTGGCACAATGATTACGCCATCAAGGAAGGCCACGACCACGAAGACCAGTGCGCCGCCTGCCACGGCAACGACCACAAGGGCACTCGCTTGTCCAAGACGCCGGTCGACCGGGTGTTCGATTTCACTGACCTTGCCGATCTGCCAGCGCTCAAAAAAGCCGGGATCAAACCCAAGGTCAAGGTGAAAGCCGGCACCCCCATCGGCTGCGACACCTGCCACAGCGTCGAACACAGTTGCAAAGGCTCGCCCAACCCGACCTGCGGCCAGGCGTCCGATCAGGTCACCGCTTCCACCGACCTGCCGCCGCCCCTCAGCCCGGCCGTCATCGAAGCCGTCATCGGCCAGGACTACAGTGGCCAACTGAGCCTTACCGACCCCGAGCGCGACGCCGTAAGCATCTCGCCGATCGGGCCCGATTCCGGCGAATTCAACCTCGATTCCGGCGGTGCCTTGAGCTTTTACGCTTGGGTCACGCAAACCTGGGCCTCCAATCTGGGAACCGCCGTTGATACCACGTCGTCCCTGCCGCGGCCACCGTTCGATCATCACACTCCGGTACTGCTCACCGATCCGCGGGGTGCCTGGTCCATCCAGGATCTGACCATCCGTTTGACCTGTCCGGAAGGCCTGGTTTGGGATCAGGCCGCCCAAAGCTGCATGGCGTTGGCGATTTATTCTTACACGCCCTCCGGCGGTCTGGATGCCGGACCCGATTGGGTCTATCAGGTGCTGACGGAATCAGGCACGCACGCGGCGCTCAGCTACAGCCTGATGGATCCGGTACCGCCACAGATGAGCATTGACGCCCACGGCAAGATCACCTGGAAAACCGGCCAGGTCGCCAGTTCCGGCCCCGTCTCAGCCACCATCCGCGTGCTCGACAGCGCCGGCAACGAGGCCGATCGGGTGTTCAGCCTGACCTTGTGCCGGTCTCCCATGCACTACAGCACCGAGATCGACAACTGCGTCGGCAGCGTGCAGATCACCTCCACACCTCCGGCACAGACCTCGGCCAACAGCTACCGCTACCCGGTCACGGTCAGCAAAACCGGCAACAAGCCGATCAGCTACAGCCTGATCACCGCCCCGCCCGGCTTTTCCATCGGCACCGACGGCGTGGTCACCGGCGACCCGAGCCTGACCACCCTCGGCCAGCCCAACCAGATCGATTTCACCGTGCAGGCGGCGGTCGACCCGGACGACTGGGCGCGGCAACGAGTATATGTCCAGGCCTGTCCAGGCGATGCGCCGATTTTCGTGCAGGCGCCGTCGGAGAGCAGCGGAGCCTGCACCCTGAGTCCGATCACTTTCACCGAATCGAACCCGCCACCGGCCAGCGCCAACAGCAGTTACAGCTTTTCGGTCACCGCCACCGACAACAACCCGGGGCCTATCAGTTATTCCCTGACGGGCGCCCCGGGCGGCATGAGCATCGACTCCCAAGGCACGGTGAGCTGGAATAGCGCCGGGCATACCGGCGAATCCATTCAATTCGGCATCGTGGCCTCCGACCCCCAAGGCGGATGGGCGCAGCACTACGTCAATTTCAGCGTCTGCCCCGGCTTCAAGCCCATCTTCGATCCCACCACCAATCGCTGCCAATTCGGGCCCATCCGGTTCACCTCAGTCCCCGACTACGGAATCGGCGCCAAGCAGGTATTCCACTATCAGGCGACGACCACCAACACCAACAAGGCGGCAGTCAGCTACAGCCTGGAGGGGGCACCTCAAGGCATGGCTGTCGATGGCAACGGGCTGGTCAGTTGGGACAGCGCCGGGTTCGACGGCCAATACCTGGAGTTCCGTATCGACGCCAGCGACAGCCTAGGCGCCTGGACTCAGCAATCACTGTCACTGACGGTTTGCCCCTTGAACACGCCAATCTGGGATTCCAGCCAAGGCGTTTGCGGGCCATAGCTCGTCGGTTGGGCGCAACTCCGCGCCCAAAGCCATCTCCCCCAGACGAGGATCGGGCACAAGGAGCCGTGCCCAATCCACCTTCCTGAAAAATCACAAAACCAGAAAACCACGATGCCCGACTCGCGCCTGCACCAACCCTTCACCCGACCGATGCGCTTGGCCCTTCGGCACATCCTACTCATGCTGTTGCTTCTGCCAGCGATGGTGAGCGCCACCCCCCATCCTTCCGTCGCCATCTCTCAGGCCAAATGGGCCAAAGGGATGTTGTCGGTCAAGGGCTCGGTGCGGCATAGCACCGCCGCCAGCGTCGACCTCTACGACGGCAGCGGTCGACTGCTGGGACAGGCGCCCGTCGACAGCCGGCACCGCTTCAACCTTATGCGTAATGATCTGGATCGGCCGGAGCTGCTGTGCTCGGTGCAGGCCAAGGCCAGCGATGCCGCCGCGACGGTGGCGGTGAAGGGCAAGCCCAAGTCCTGCGCCAAGGCGCCGCAGTGCAAGATCCTCTCGCCGGTGGGCAGCGTGGCGGCGGCGGTGAGCACCGCGCAGGCTCTTTGTCATTCCGACAGCCTCCGCCAATGTCTCTCTCACTCTGCTTTCGTCATCGCCAACTACCCTTCGTCAGAAATCTGGCGATACTGTGCATCGCGAGCTACGCCAGCGGAAGAGTGCAGGTTGCCGGACGCTTACGAAATTCTAATGCAGACTGACGCGGATGGCGGGATAGGCCTTTGCGCGCCATCAAACCGCTTCTCTGAACAGCGCAAGGCAGTTATTTAGGCAGTCTGAGGCCTCTGGACGGGCCCTAGAGACTTCAGATCGCCCCCCATCGATACTGTTGTACGGATTTTCACCGCCGTTCACACCAGCGAGCGGTTGGCGTGGATCGAACCGGATCAGCGGCTGGTCTAACACCTGCCCAAGCCTGGACCGGACGGGAGAACGGCGCTAACCCTGACGCCCCTGGAGTTTTTGGATCGTCTCGCCGCCCTGGTTCCGCCACCGCGAAGCATCGGCATCGCTACCACGGCGTGTTGGCGTCCAACTCGCCCCTGCGGCCGGTAGTCACAGCCTACGCCGGCTGGCCTCTGGAAGGTCGCGACTAAAGCGACGGTTGCTATTGGAGTACTCCCTACCATCCGCGCCACCTCAGGATGATATACCCTGGCACCCGAAGAAATGACCGAAGCCGGCGGAGTAGCACCACCGTAAGCGTCCGGCTATCCGCATAGTTCCCAGCGCATAGCGCGCGAGTCACAGTATCGCCATATTCCTGATAAGGGGGAGATGGTGGTGACGAAGCA
>VEPB01000353.1 GCA_012026715.1 Methylococcaceae bacterium
ATCGCCAGCCGGTTCGGGTTCGACGCCTACGGCATGAGTGCCGACATGCCGGACCCCGTGGCCCACGCCATCAACCACATGCTCGATCATATCCAGAAGTTGGATGTCCAACTGGAAGCCCTCAAACGGGCCCTCCAGGAACACGGCCTCACCATTCCGGAGGAACCCCTGCCGCAGTTGGACGATTGCCAGATCGGCCAGGGCGATGGGGACGGCCCCGTTTGATGGTCCCGGCGAACCCAACCCGCGAGAGCCGCCATGTTTCCCATCCGCGACGTCAATGAGAATGTCCGCCAGCCCATCGCCACCTTCATTCTGATTGGGCTCAATGTGGCAGCCTGGCTGCTGGTCCAGGGCTTAGGCACGGCCGAACCGCTGGCCAAGTCGCTGTGCGAGTATGCCTTGATACCTGGTGAGCTGTTGGGCAAGGCCCCGCTGGGAGCCATCATTCCCATCGGCCAGAACATGGGTTGCCAGCTGGAGCAGGGCAGTCTCTTCACTCTGTTGACCCACCAGTTCCTCCACGGCGGGTGGTTTCATATCATCGCCAACATGTGGTTTCTGTGGGTGTTCGGCGACAACGTGGAAGACGTGATGGGGCCGGTCCGGTTCGTGATTTTCTATCTGACGTGCGGATTGGCGGCGGCGGCGGCCCAGATTCTGACCAATCCCGGCGCTTTGGTGCCGATGGTCGGCGCCTCCGGCGCGATCGGCGGGGTCTTGGGGGCTTACGTGCGCCTTTACCCGCGCGCGCAGATCATCACGGCGATCTTTCTCGGATTTTTCTACACCACGGTGTCGTTGCCGGCCATCGCCATGCTGGGATATTGGTTTTTCCTTCAATTGGCGGGCGGCTTGCCGGCTTTGCAAGGTGCCGGCGGCGGTGTGGCGTTCTGGGCTCACATCGGCGGCTTCATCGCCGGGCTGGTACTGGTGATGCCGATGCATCGGCCGGACTTTCTGGCCCAGCACCGGGCACGCAACGCCTACTGACATGCCCGAATTGCCGGAGGTCGAAACCACCCGACGGGGCTTGTCGCCCCATTTGTGCGGCCGCGGCGTGGTCGCGGCCGTGGTGCGGGATGGCCGCTTGCGCTGGCCGGTGCCTCCCGACTTGGCCGAGATCCTCGGCGGGCGTTCCATCGATGCAGTCGATCGGCGCGGCAAGTATCTGCTGATCCGGTTCGATGGGGGTTGCCTCATCGCTCACCTGGGCATGTCCGGCAGCCTGCGCATGGTGGCTCCCGAAGCGCATCCCCGGAAACACGATCATGTCGACATCCTGCTGGACGACGGAGGCTGCCTGCGGTTTCACGACCCGCGCCGGTTCGGATGCCTGTTGTGGACCGACCAAGACCCCTTGCTGCATCCGCTGCTGCGGGAGCTGGGGCCGGAACCGCTGGAGCCGGAGTTTTCCGGCGAGTATCTGCACGACGCGTCGCGCGGCCGGGAAGCCCCCGTCAAGCACTTCATCATGGATGCGCGGATCGTCGTGGGGGTGGGAAACATCTACGCCAACGAGGCGCTGTTCCGGGCCGGCATTCTTCCCCAGCGGGCGGCCGGGCGCATTTCCCCGCTGCGTTACCGGCGGCTGGCCGAGAGCATCAAGCAGGCGCTTACCGAAGCGATCGCGCAAGGTGGCACGACCTTGCGCGATTTCGTCAACGCCGCGGGGCGGCCGGGTTACTTTCAGCAGGTCTTGACGGTCTACGATCGCGCCGGCGAGGCCTGCCGGGTATGCGACCGACCGATACGATCGGAACGTCTCGGTCAACGGGCGACCTACTACTGCCCCAGCTGTCAGCGCTGAGTCAGGTTCCGTCCAGACGGCGGCTGCCGGGTCATTGCCTGGGCGGATTGATCTTGGCCTCGATGTAGAGCTTGAGGAACGAGATCGCCGAGTAGATCAAGACGGCGAACAAAACCCACTCCTGCACCGACACGCTGGTCGGGTCGTCGTCGACCACCACGATGCCGATGGTGGACACCAAGGCCAGTACAAAGTAGTTCATCATGGTGGTCTTCCGGGTGATGGACTCGTGCTCAGTACGAGGATCGGTTGCTAAGGATGTGGCCCAAAATAACTTCCCCGACTTCCCGTCGGAGGGAGTCAGATGCCACCGGATCGAATTCTGGAACCCTCTCTCCGCGGGAGAGGGCAGGGTGATGGCCAAGCGCCTGATGTTTCAACAAGCTTGCCGCAAGCACGAGGCGCCCGGGCCCTCACCCCAACCCCTCTACCGCAGGGAGAGGGGCTTCAATGCGATCCCATCGGGACTGCGCTCAGAAATATCCGTCGGGGACTTCCGGGAGTTTATTTTCGACCACATCCTAAGCCGTTCAGCGGGATCCTCCGGACGGCTCGTTCGACCGACTCCGACAGGCTTCTAGGGTCAACCTGGTGGTTCCTTGCCAGGCGAAATCAGGCGAATTGATCGGAGCCCCTGGCATGGTTCAAAAAAGAGTCCTTGCCTTACCCGCTATTTTTGGCTCAAGACCCACTGCACCAGCTTTTTCGCTTCCTCCGGAGTCACCGCATTGGGGGGCATGGGCATCTGGCCCCAAACGCCGCCGCCGCCTTTCATCACCTTCTGAGCGAGCTGATCGACGACATCCTGCCCCGCATATTTTGCGGCCACCTCCTTGTAGGCGGGGCCGACGATTTTCTTGTCGATGCCGTGGCAGCCGAGGCAGCCCTTGTTCTTGGCCAAGGCTTCATCGGCCTGGGCGGTAGCGACTCCGAGGTCGAGGCCGGCGATTACGGCGGTGATGAGTATTTTCTTGTTCACGGATTTCTCCTGATTGAAGTTTGGGGTTGTGCTTCAAGATCTCCGGCGATGTGTTTCGGGCCTAGCCGGTGTCGGAAAAGTCTTTCCGGACCAGAACGTCGTCGAGGCTGTAAACCGGCGCGCCGGGTTCGGCGCCATCCGGGAGGACTTCGAAGCTCCAGCTGCCCTGCGCCGCTTTCCGGACCGATTCATCCAGGAGCAGCGCCCTCCCTCGGGATTGGCACATGGCTTCGAGGCGGGCGGCCTGGTCGACGGCCTCGCCGAGGAGGGTGTAATTCATCTTCAAGGACGAGCCGATGTTGCCCTCGATGACCGTGCCCGCGGTAAGGCCGAAGCTGCCCGGGACCCGGGCGTACCGGGGGCGATTCCTGCCGCGAATTTCGTTCAGGCCGCGCAGGATGTCCAGGACGGAGGAGATGGCGGCGTCCGCCTGGTCAGGCGGAAAGTAGGCGATGACAGCATTTCCCACCAGGTCAGCCACTTGGCCGCCGTGCTCGATGACGCAGCTGGAGCCGATTTCAAAGAACTCCTGCACCAGTTCCGAGACATCCTCGGGAGCAAGCTGTTCCGGCAGGCCGGGAAGGCCCGCCAGGCTGCCGTGCAGAACCAGTCGTTCGGTTCGCTTGACCGGGACGGTGAGGGGATTGATGCCCTCGGTGAGCAGTTTCAGCACGGCCGGATGAGTGTAGCGCCCGATGATGTGATGCGACTGGGCGATGTTGCGCAGCATCATGCGGATGGCCTGGAGCAGCACGCCGCTTTCCTCGGTGAGGCAGACGGTGCGCATGCCCCAATCGGTGAAGAGCCGCTCCCGCAGGCCATGTTCCACGCTCAAGATGGTCAGGTCGCGGTGGCGGGAATCGCTCCGGATTTTCTCGAGCAGCCCGTCGAGCACCGGTTCAGGACCTTCGAGAATCTGGAAGAAATACTCGTGTACCGCGATCAGTACGCCGGTCAGGCCGAGCCGGTTGTTGTTCAGGCTGGATTGCCGGCCCAATTCGATGATTTCCTCGTCCGTGAAGTGGGCGTGCCGGGTGCTGACGTACATCAATCGCTTGATGCCGAGGCCTTCCCGAACGGAGCGATCGATGTCCTTGGCCAGGTGCTGCAGGGCCTTGCTCATCAGCCCCGATCCCTTGGTCAACGCCTTGAAGTCGCTCTGGGATAGCACCATCAGTTCACACGGCGCGATGCAGCGCACGGTCTCGGCCCGCCGGTTGAGATAGCTCTGAGCGATCTCGCCAAAGTATTCCCCTGGCCCCAGTTCACCGACCTTGCGATCATCCTTGATGATTTCGAGCCGGCCCGATTCAACCACATAGGCCATCTCCGCCTCGTCGCCCTGACGGAATACGTCTTCCCCCGGCTCGAAACGCAGCTTTTGCAGGCGGGGCTGGGAAGCGGGGGCGAGGGCAGCGATGTCGCTCCGGAAGGGAATGACCAGCGCCCAGTCGATCATGATGCGGAGGTTCTTCTCCAGCCCCGGCATGGCGAGCAGCTGACTCAGCCGCGACAGCAACCAGGCAATTCGGCCGCTAAAGGTAAAAGCCCTTACGTCGCAGAAGGAGTGGAAACCGATGTTGTAGGGAGTCATCAGCCGGCGGCGTTGCCGATAAGGGCGCTGCGGGAAGCCTTGGGTGGCGGCCCAAGCGTTGTAGCCGGCCGCCTTGCCGAGGTGTTCCCAATCGGCCATGGTCATGAAGGCTTGATCGCCGGCGGTTTGGCGCGGCCCGGCCACCCAAATGCGGGGATGGCCCTCGAGTGCCAGATCATCGGTGGTCGCCACCGGCCACTCCAGCCCGCTGCTCCCCTGCAAGCGCAATGCAGGCATGGCGAAGCAGGCGTTGATGATCAGTCCCGCGGGCTGATGTCCGCCGGATTCCAGCAAGATCTCTCCCTCGGAGACCCCTTCAAGCCTCTCCCCCTTGTGGAGAGTCACCCCAGAGCTTTGCAGGCAGGCATCCCGCAGGGGCCTGCGCTGACGTTCGAAATCGGAGGGGGCGTAGTCGGCATCCTCGTAGAGGTGCACTTTCCAGCCGACTTTGCCGAGCACCGGGTAGTTGTGCTCCATGGCGCGGAGCATTTGGCAAACCTCGGCCGCGACGCTGCAAGCCGTCTCCCCCGAGCCGATGACGGCGATGTTCAGGCGCTGTGCCCGCTCCTCGGGATCCTCGGTGAACTCCGCCTGCTCCACCAGTTCCAGCAGACACTTGCGGACATGCAGGGCATCGCCCACCGAGTCGATGGGGAGCGCGTGCGACAACAGGCCACGGATCGATCCGGTATTGGGCTTGGCCGCCGGGGCCAGCACCAGTTCGGTGTAGGAGAGGGTGATGCGTTCGCCGCTGGGGCGCCGGGCGTGAACTTCGCGCTTGTCTTCATCGATGGCTTCGAGCCGGGCGACCACGACGTTGACTTTCGGGACGACGCGGCGGATCGGGTTGACCACGTTGCTGGGCTGGACGCTTCCGCCGATCACTTCTGGAAGCAGCGGATGGAGCACGAAGTTGGTGTTGTCGTGCAGCAGCGTAATCCTTACGTGGCTGTAGGCGCCGATTAGCCGTTCGATCTCTGTGGCGGCGTGCTGTGCTGCTATGCCGCCACCCGCCACCAGAATCTCCCCAGGCCGGTCGCGAGGCTCGGGCCGCCGCCAGTGGCCAGCAGAATTGATCAAGTTGGACAGCATCACCCCGTAGAACAAGATATGTTCGGTGAGGGTTTCCGGCAGCAGGGTGGCGAAGAATGAAAAGGCGAACAGCAGGAACAGCGACAGCGGACGCAACAGCACGCCGGCGATCATGAGCAGCCCGGCGGATACCTCGACCAAGGCCATGATCAGAGTAAAGGCCTCGGGAGCGGAAGATAGCACCGGCACCTGATAGGTCTTGATGATGCCCACCGCCAGGTTCGGCTGCAGGATCTTGAAGGTCACACCGAGGTAGAGCATGGTGAATCCGGTC
>VEPB01000355.1 GCA_012026715.1 Methylococcaceae bacterium
AGAACAGCAGGGTGTCCCACTCGGAATCCTTGACGTTCTGGAACACGTCGAACCGCGATCCCTGGTAGCTGAAGTACATCTTCAGGCGGTAGCCGAACAACATCAGATAGGACAGACCCACCATCATGCCCATGAAGGGCGGCAGGTGCAGAAACTGCTTGAAGCTCACCGCGGTGACGATGGTCGCCAGGAACAGACCGCAAATCTGAATGGCGCCAGGCTTGAGTTCCACCACTTCGTCCTCGCCGCTGAAGCTGGGCAGTTCGTCGGGAATGGCGAAATGCATGATGGCGGCGGGAATAACGAAGTTCACCATGGACGGGATGAACAGCATGAAGAAATCGAAGAATTCGGCCTTGCCGTCCTGCCACACCATCAGCGTGGTGATGTCGCCGAACGGACTGAAGGCGCCGCCCGCGTTGGCCGCGCTGACCAGGTTAATGAAGCCCAGCGCCACGAATTTCGGGCTGCCGTGTCCCACCGCCATCACCACGGCGCCCACCAGCAGCGCGGAGGTCAGGTTGTCGGCCACCGAGGACAGGAAGAAGGTGATGATGCCGGTGATCCAGAACAGCTTGCGGTAGCCGAAGCGGCGGTTGATCAGCCAGGCCCGCAGCGCCTCGAACACGTTGCGCTCGGCCATGGCGTTGATGTAGGTCATCGCCACCAGCAGGAACAGCATCAGTTCGGCAAATTCACCCAGGTTGTATTCGAACGCCTTGTGCACCGCCTCCGACGGCACCCCGGCGGAGCTGGCCATGTAGGCCACCTGGCCCCAGATGATGCCCGCCGCCAGGATGACCGGCTTGGATTTGCGGAGATGGGTGAATTCCTCCGCCATCACGAAGGCGTAAGCGATGATGAAGATGAGCACGCAGTAGATGCCGCGGTGGCTACCGGTCAGCCCCAACACGTCGATCTCTTCGGCGAGCGCCAGGCCGGGCACCGCCAGCAGCAGGGATAACAATGCAAGTGCGCGTATCAAAGCGAATTCCTCTTTTGTAGGGATGGGGGAACCGGCCGACCGCACCCGACAATGCAATCGGGGAACGACATAGCCTGCGCGAAATCAAACGGCGATTATAGAGAGATTCCTGGCCGGAACGAAACCCAAAGGCCGGACTCGCAAACCCGTCGGCAGGTAACGCCAGCCGACGGTTTTGATTTACAATGCTGGTTCCGCGAATGAATTCCGCTGTCCGGAAACTCCGCTCAGCCGCCGAACGGCTCGATCTCCGGTGCTTTGTCGACCGCCGGCAAAAACTCCATCAACGCCACGGACCATGTACCAGTACGACCAAATCGATCAAACCCTGGTGGACGAGCGAGTCGCCCAGTTCCGCGACCAGACCCGCCGCTTCCTGGCAGGCCAGCTGCCCGAAGACCAGTTCCGGCCACTGCGGCTGATGAACGGACTCTACATTCAGCGCCATGCCCCCATGCTGCGAGTGGCCATTCCTTATGGCCTGCTGGCGTCGCGCCAGTTGCGCAAGCTGGCCGAGATCGCCGACCGCTACGATCGCGGCTACGGCCATTTCACCACCCGCCAGAACATCCAGTTCAACTGGCCGACCCTGGAATCGGTGCCGGACATCCTGGCGGAACTGGCCAGCGTCCAGATGCACGCCATCCAGACCAGCGGCAACTGCATTCGCAACGTGACATCCGATCATCTGGCGGGCGTGACGCCGGATGAACTGGAAGACCCCAGGCCTTACTGCGAAATCATCCGGCAGTGGTCCACCCTCCATCCCGAGTTCGCCTTCCTGCCACGCAAGTTCAAGATCGCGGTAAGCGGCGCCGCCAAGGACCGCGCCGCCACCCAGGTGCACGACATTGGCCTGCACCTGGTGCGCAGCGATTCGGGCGAAATCGGCTTCGAGGTTTTGGTGGGCGGCGGCCTCGGCCGTACCCCCATCATCGGCAAGACCATTCGGCCGTTTCTGGAAAAGCGCCATCTGCTGTCCTACCTGGAAGCGATCCTGCGGGTCTATAACCTGCACGGACGGCGCGACAACAAGTACAAGGCCCGCGTCAAAATCCTGCTCAAGGAAACCGGCATCGAGGACTTCACCCGCCAAGTGGAGGCGGAATGGGCACAGATTCGCGACGGGCTGGAACTGGACGCGGCGGAAATTGAGCGGGTGAGCCGCCACTTCGCGCCACCAGCCTACGACACCACCCCAACCCGCGCCGCCAGCAGCGACGATCCGGCCTTTTCCGCCTGGCATCGCCACAACACCCTCGCCCACAAGATGGCCGGGTACCGGGTGGTGTTCGTCTCTCTCAAGCCCTACGGCGTCGCCCCCGGCGACCTGACCTCGGCCCAGATGCGGGCGGTCGCCGACCTGGCTGACCGTTACAGCTTCGGCGAGGTCCGCGTCACCCACACTCAAAACCTGGTGCTGGCGGATGTCCAGGAGTCCGCGCTGGCTGAACTGTGGCAGGCACTGAGCGCGCAGAACCTGGCCACCCCCAACATCGGCACGGCCACCGACATGATCTGCTGCCCCGGCCTGGACTTCTGCTCGCTGGCCAATGCCGGCTCGATTTCGGTCGCGCTGGACATCCAGCAGCGCCTGGAAGACTTCGACTACCTGTTCGACCTGGGCGATATCCGCATCAACCTGTCGGGCTGCATGAACGGCTGCGGCCACCAGTCGGTGGGCCACATCGGCATCCTCGGAGTCGACAAGAAAGGCGAGGAATGGTACCAGCTAACCCTGGGCGGCTCTTCGTCCAACGACGCCAGCCTGGGCGATCGGCTCGGTCCGGCCGTGGCGAAAAACCAGGTGGCCGACGTCGTGGCACAAATCCTTTCGACCTATGTCCGGCTGAGGGAAACCGGGGAAAGCTTCCTCGACACCGTGCGGCGCACCGGCATCGAGCCTTTTCAGGAGACCATTTATGCAAGTCATTAAAGACGGCCGCGTCGGCACCGACGGCTGGCAGCATCTGGATGATGCTGCCACCCTCGGCAACGGACCCTGCACCGTATCCTGCCAACGCTGGATCGCCGAGCGCGCGAGTCTGGCGACCCGCGCCAGCACCATCGGCGTCCGCCTGAAAGGCGACGATGACCTTGCCGCCATCGCCCCCGACCTGCCTTCGCTGGGCCTGATCACCGTCGAGTTTCCGGCCATGGCCGACGGCCGCGGCTTCAGTCTCGCCCGGTTGCTGCGGGACCGCTACGGCTACCGCGGCGAATTGCGGGCTCGCGGCC
>VEPB01000411.1 GCA_012026715.1 Methylococcaceae bacterium
CCACCTCGGCATAGTCGTCGAGGATCGCCTTGGCCTCCGCGTCCCGACCCACCATCTTGGAAATGAACACCACCCGACGGGTGTGGTCATAGCGGCCCAGCTTGAAGGGCTTGACCCGGCGGCTGATGGACCATTCGCCGGCACACTGGTGCAGGTCGGCGTAGAGGCCCGAGCCGGTCTGATAGCGCTTTTCCGGTTCCTTGAGACACATCCGGGCGACGATCAGTCCCAAGGGCTCGGGGATGGCGGGATCGATCTGGTGGGCGAGCGGGGCTTCTTCCGCCAGGTGGGAATGGATCATGGCCAAAGGATCGGTGTTGGCGAAGGGCAGCCGGGCTGTCAGCAGCAGATAGAACACGATCCCCAGGGAATACATGTCGGTGGAGAAGTCCACCCGGTGATTGATCCGCCCGGTCTGTTCCGGGGAGGTGTAGGCCAGGCTGTGCTCGACGAAGTCCCGGTCGTAGATGAAGTGGCTGATCTCGCGGATGTCGACCGGCGTGATGAAGTCGGTCAGACGTACCGACAGGGTTTCCGGGTGGATCAGGATGTTGCGGGGCTTGATGCCGCCGTGGACGATGCCGGCTTCGTGCACGGCGTTCACGGCCAGGGCCAGTTCTCCGGCGATGCTGAAGAAATCCTGCAAGGCCAGGCCGGTCTTCAGGGAGTCGCGCCAGAGGTCGAGGGGCGCGCCGGGGAACCATTCCTGGATGATGTACTGGGCATCGCCGAAGCATTCGAAGGCCAGCGGGGTGATGACCCGGTGATCGTGGATCACCTTGAGCCGTTCCACCTTCTGCCTGAGATATCGGCGCTGGCTCTCCAGGACGATGGACTTTTTCAGCAGCTTGAGACACACCCGTTCGTCCGGCCGTTGCTTGGACGCTGCCTCGAATACGCGCGAATGGATACTTTCCCCCAGGCAGCCGAGAATCCGGTACCGGGGGATGGTCAAGGCATCGGTCGACGGGGCGCTATCCGGATCGGGCATGGTCGACGTCCACGGCAGACAGGGAAGCTTTCTGGCGGCATTAGCCAGAGCGCGATTCTGCCTCCATCGGCCGGTTCGACCGGGACGGCGGAGGCGGTGTCATTGATCCAATCGCCATCAATATTAGCTCGGCCTGTCTGTGCCGGCGTGCGCGTCGGGAAAGGGTGGGAAGCGGCAAGGAGTCGAGTGTTCCCGATGCGGGCTTCCAGCCCGCCTGGGGCAGATCGCGTCGTCGCGCGCCGGGCGGGCGTCAACCCGCCGCCGGGACGGAAGAATCAGGCCATGAAGCCCAGATCAGCAGTGTCGAAGTTCTTCAGGTTGGGGAACAGAGCGAGCAGGTCAGACTCCGATACCCCGAACCAGCGTGCCAGGGTGGCGGCATACTGGTCGACAGAAGTGCTGGGGATCCAGCGGCCGCGGGCGCCGGAGCCATTGTCGGCGTCATCCCCGTCGCCCAGCACCATCTGCGGATAGCGGCCGTAGAGGATGTTGCCCCGTACTGCGCCGCCGACGATGAAATGGTGTCCGCCCCAAGCGTGGTCGGTGCCGGCGCTACCGCCTTCGCCGTTGGGTTTCAAGGTCCTGCCGAACTCCGACATGGTAAAGGTGGTGATTTTGTCGGCCAGCTTCAACTCCTCGGTGGCCGCGTAGAATTCCGCGAGGGCGGTTCCCAGTTCCTGCATCATCCCGGCGTGGGAGCCCCAGGTGGTGCCCTGATTGATGTGGGTGTCGAACCCGCCCATGGAACAGCAGATCACCTGGCGTTGGATTCCGGCTTCTTTAGAGAACTTGATCAACTTGGCCGCCTGCAACAGCTGATTGCCGAGGCCGGACCAGCTGAATGACTGGGTAATGGTCGGATTGACCGACAAATCCGTGCTGGACTGCAGCGACTGCTCCATGACCCGCGCGGCGGCCCGCACCAGGGTCGGAGCCTGAGCGTTGTCGGCGTTTTCCAGCATGCGCCGGTAGGTGCTGTCGGGGCTTTGGTCGCCTGGGTGATTGAGGGTCAGGGCCCGGCTCAACTCGGTCGGCGCTGCGGGGATCACCAGGGGCGACGCGCCGATTCCGGTGTTGAACAGATCGCCGTCGTTGATGCCGATGCTGTTGGGCAGGCTGTCGGCGGGGCTGCGGGTATAGCTTGCCAGCCGTCCGCCCCAGCCGGTGGTGGCGGATCCGCGTGCATCGGAACTCTGCCAGGCCGCCTGCTGGTCGGAGTGGGAGAACAGCTGATACGGCGTTTGCACGCTGCGTTTCAAATAGTCATTCCGGCTCGCGAAGGGATAGACCAGCGGGCCCACGTTGGAGAGGATCGCCAGCTTGCCGCCGGCCCATAACGACTGCAGCCCGGTGAGGTTGGGATGGAGCGCTAGGGTTGTGGTGTTGTCCGCGGCTTTCAATGGCAGCAGCGCAGCATGTTCGAAAGCCAGGTTGCCTCGGGCTTCCTTATAGGCTTGGTAGTCGGCGTCGGCGTAGGGAATCACCATATTGTTGGCGTCATTGCCGCCGTAGAGGAACACGCAGACAAGTGCCTTGTAGTCGTCGTACGGGCCGCCGGTAGGGTCTGCCCAGGCATTCATCTGGAACAGCCGGTCGGCACCGGACAGGAAGGAGGCGGCACCCAAGGCGCCACCGCCGAGGGATTTCAGGAATCTGCGGCGCGATACGGGCATGGGTGTTATCTCTCGATCAGGTACTCGGGGGAAACCGCCAGGGAGTAGACG
>VEPB01000401.1 GCA_012026715.1 Methylococcaceae bacterium
GATGATGCCCCCCAGCCGTTTCAAAGTCCCGGCCAAACGGGAAGCCAGGTCCGCGTCCTGGCTCTTCTGGCGATTGATTTCCCGCGCCAGATCGAAAAGTACCGAAATGGCCGACGGCGTATTGAAGTCATCGTCCATCGCCTCGCCAAAACGCACGGCAAATTCACCGCCGGCCTCTGTTTCCGGATTGGACTCAAGCCCCCGCAAGGCGTTGTAAAGCCGGGTCAGCGCGGCCTGGGCCGCGTCCAGGTTCTCATCGCAATAATTGAGGGGGCTGCGGTAATGGCTGTTGAGGATGAAGAAGCGCACGACCTCCGCCCGGTAACGGGACAGCACTTCCCGCAGCGTAAAGAAATTGCCCAGCGACTTGGACATCTTCTCTTCGTTGACCCGAACGAAGCCGTTGTGCATCCACAGGTTGACGAAGGGCTTGCCGGTGGCGCCTTCGGACTGGGCGATCTCGTTTTCATGGTGCGGGAACTGCAAATCCATGCCGCCACCGTGAATGTCGAAATGATCACCCAGGCAGCAGGTGGACATGGCCGAACATTCGATATGCCAGCCTGGGCGCCCTGGGCCCCAGGGCGATTCCCAACTGGGCTCGCCGGCCTTGGCCATCTTCCACAGCACGAAATCCAAAGGATCACGCTTGGCCTCGTCCACCCCGACCCGCTCGCCGGCCCTTAACTCCTCGATGTTCTTGCCGGATAGCCGACCGTAGCCCGGGAACTTCGCGACCGCATAGAACACGTCGCCATTTTCGCCGACATAGGCCAATCCCTTGCCGATCAAGGTTTCGATCATGGCGACGATCTGCCCGATGGATCGGGTCGCACAGGGTTCCTGATCGGGCGGCAACACCCCCAATGCACGTTCATCCTGGTGCATCGCCTCGATGAAACGCTCGGTCAAGGCCTCGATAGTCACGCCGTTGGCATGGGCGCGGGCGATGATCTTGTCGTCGATGTCGGTGATGTTGCGCACATAGGTCACCTGGTAACCGGCGTGGCGCAGATGGCGGACCACGGTATCGAACACCACCATGACCCGGGCGTGTCCCAGATGGCAATAGTCATAGACCGTCATCCCGCACACGTAGATGCGGATCTTGCCGGGTTCGATGGGTACGAATTCGTCCTTCCGACGGGTCAGGGTGTTGTAGATCTTCAGCATGCGGGTGAAAGTTGCGATACAGAAACGTAAGGTTGCACCAAAACCGCCACATAATCGGTGGAGACTCCGGACCTGTCTTCCAATCCGGCGGCAGCCCCTCGATGGACCTGGCGGGCCCGCTCGATGATGGGCAATAGACCTTCGGCGACCGGATAGCCAGCCAATTCATCGGAGGCCACCCAGGCCAGGGCGCCGGCATCGTCCGCGGCGCTGGCCAACGCCGGATCGCTCTGCAAATGTCCCAGGAAATCGATGACGATGTAATGGAAACCTTCCAGGCGCCGTTCAACCACCGCCAGGATGGGGCCAACTGCGATATCCAGTCCGGTTTCCTCTAAGACCTCGCGCCGGCAAGCCTCGACCAGCGCCTCGCCCGGCTCCAGCCGACCGCCCGGAGCATGCCACCAGCCCGCCGACGGCGGCCGGCCACGGCGGATCAGCAAAACCCGTTCGTCACGGTCGAACACGATGGCGCTGACGCCCACCGCCGGTACCGGATGCTCAGCCAGGGGCGTACTCCTCCAACCGCTTGCGCAGCCGGTAGGGGTCCATGATCTGGTGAATCCGTGCCAGTTCCGGCCCGTCGAAACGCCCGGTCCAGGCGCCGCGAAGCGGCATGAACAGCTGCTTGCCCTTGGTGCCGGTGCGCGTCTTGACGGCTGCCAGAAAACCGTCGAAATCCGGCGCTGCGCGCAGCGCGTCGGCGGCTGTGCCGAAAAAACCTTCTCCGGCCTGCCGCACCGCGGCTTCTACCTCAGGCTCTAAAACCAGTTCGTCGGTAAACAGGATCCGCGCCCAGCGGTCGGCATCTGCGGGGAACAGACAGTTGCTGCGCACCAGTTCGAGGAAGTCGGCTGACCGCTCCTGAGGTACCACGGCCCAGGTCTCGTCCCATAACCACTGTCTGAGGCCATCGGGGTCGCTGTGCCGTACCGCTTCCTCCTGCCAGTGGTTGAGGTGGGCCGGATCGAAACGGGACGGGGAACGGCCCAGATGGGCGATATTGAACTCCGCCTTGAGCCGGGTCAGCGGCAGGATGGACTCGTTGTCGTAGTGATGGCCGATGCGCGCCAGCATGTTGAGCACCGCCAAGGGCAAGTAGCCCTGCTCCCGCAACTGGCTGATGCTGCGACTGCCGTTGCGCTTGGACAGGGGGGCGCCGTCATCGCCCAGGATCAGCGACATGTGAGCATAACGCGGCGCCGGCAACCCCAAGGCCTGCAACAGCAGCAACTGGCGTGGCGTATTGGCGAGATGATCCTCTCCCCGCAGCACCAGATCGACTCCCATCACGGAATCGTCGATGGCGTTGCAGAAGAAAAAAGCCGGGCTGCCGTCGGCGCGCCGGATGATGAAGTCGCCGATGTCGGCGCTGGCGAACTTCTGCGCCCCCCGCACGCCGTCCTCGAACGCGACGGTCTCGCCTTTGGCCACCCGAAACCGCAAAGTCGGCGCCAACCCCTGATCCCGCTTGGTGGCCACCTCGACGGCCGATAGTCCCGCACACTTGCCACCGTATCGCGGCGGCTGGCCGGAGGCCAGTTGTACCTTGCGGGCGATCTCCAGTTCGGAAGCCGAACAGAAGCAGGGATAAGCCAGGCCGTCACGCTCCAACTGTTCATAGTAGCGGCGATAAACGTCGCCGCGCCACGACTGGAAATAGTCAGGCCCAGGCTCTGCCGACAGCGGCCCCTCGTCCCACAGCAACCCCAGCCAACGCAGGTCCGCCAGCAGTTCCGACACGAACTCGCTTCGGCTCCGTTCCGCGTCGGTATCCTCGATGCGCAGCAGAAACCGGTCCCCCAGCAGCGCGCTGAACAACGCAGTGCGGGCGTTGCCCAGGTGCATCAAACCAGTGGGGCTGGGCGCGAAACGGGTTTTGCAAGGATTCATGGATTTTGATTTGAACGGAGTTCCCGGCAGGAGACCACTGACGCTTCAGGCCAAAACCGGCACCACGTCCACGACCGGCTCCTCGCAGGGGAAATGGAACTGCAGCCGATGCAACTCGGCATAATGGGAATCCCGCTCGAGCAATTCGCGGTGGGTGCCGGATTCGACAATGCGGCCTTCCTTCATGACATAGATTCGGTCGGCGTTTTGGATGGTGGACAGCCGATGGGCGATCATCAAGGTCGTGCGGTTGCGCATCAGCACTTCCAGCGCCTGCTGCACATAGCGCTCCGATTCCGCATCCAGAGCCGAGGTGGCTTCGTCGAGAATCAGGATGGGCGCGTTCTTGAGCAAAGCCCGGGCGATGGCGATGCGCTGCCGTTGTCCACCAGACAGCACAATGCCCTGCTGGCCCACCCGAGTCTCGAACCCTTCAGGCAACTCCTCGATGAAATTCAGGGCATAGGCAGCCCGCGCCGCCTCCCGGATCTGCTCCCGGCTGGCGCGGCCGAAACACCCGTAGGCGATGTTGTTTGCCACCGTGTCATTGAACAGCGTCACTTCCTGACCGACATAGGCGATGTGCTGGCGCAGGTTGGCCAACGTCAGGTCGCGCACCTCATGGCCGTCGATCAGGATGGCGCCCCCGGTCGGTTCATACAGACGGGGCAGCAGCCGGATCAGCGACGTCTTGCCACTGCCGGACTGCCCCACCAGGGCGATGGTCTTGCCCGCCGTCACCTTCAGATTGATGCCGTCGAGCGCGTTGCCATGACGTTCGTTGTAGCACAGGCTAACGTTGCGGTATTCGATGTCGCCGCGCACCGCCGGCAGTTCCACAGTTCCGCGGTCCTGTTCCCGCTCCAGATCCACCAGCTGAAAGATGCTCTCGCCGGCGGCGACGCCGCGCTGCACGCTATTCATCACCTGGGTGAAGCGCTTGATGGGGCTCTGCATCATGGCCATGGCGGCGATGAAGGAAACCAGGCTGCCGGGAGTGATGGTCTGGCGAATCTCGTCCCTGGAAACCACGAACAAAATGGCCGCAAACCCGGTGATGTAGATGAACTGCACCACCGATCCCCCAAAGGCGTCGGTGGCGATCATCCGTACCTGGCGGCGCTGGTTGGTTTCGTTCTCGGTGGCGAACTTGGCAGTCTCGTAGTTCTTGCCGTTGAACACTTTGACGATGCGCTGGGCGTCGATCACTTCCTGGGCGACATGGCCCACGTTACCCATGGATTCCTGAATCTTGGCGCTGATCTTGCGAAACCGCTTGGTGATGTAGCGGACACTGAAGGCCAGCACCGGCCCCACCACCAGGAAAACCAGAGACAGCTTGAAGTTTTCATACATCAGGAGGCCGGTGAGCCCGATGATGGCCAAACCATCCTTGAGCATGTTGACCAATCCCACCGTCATGGCGTTGGCGACCTGCTCGGTGTTGTAGATCAGCCGGGACATCAATTCACCCTGGGATGCCCGATCGTAGAATCCGCACGGCAAATTAAGCAACTGATCGAACAGATGCTTGCGCAAGTCGGCGATGATGCGCCGCCCCACCTGGCCCGAATAATACTCGCCGACGAATCCGGTCACCCCACGCACCAGCGACAGCCCCAGCAAAATCAGAGGTGCCTGCTTCAACACCTGGGGGTCGTTCTGAATGAAGCTACCGTCGATCAGCGGCTGAATCAGCTTCGCGAAAATCGGACCCAGCGTCGCATAAATCGACATCGCCACCGCCGAGACCGCGAACATTTTCCAATATGGCAGGCCGTAGCCGAGCAGGCGACGATAGATGGCGTAACCGCTGGCCGCGGCGGGATCGCTGGAACGCTTCGACATAATGGCGGGATGAATGGGGCGGAGCAAAGCCGAATTATACCGGCGGAATCGCCCGTTGTACCGGACGAACTTTCTGCCCGTTCGGCCAGTTGCCTACAGAGGACCTCTCAGGCTTCCGGGCCGTCGAAGCGCCAACCCAGGCTTTCGCCCGCCATCAACGGTACAACCGCCTCGTCGGCAAAGGGATATTGCCCCGGAATCCGCCAGTCGGACTTCACCAGCCGGATACGGCTGGAATTGACCGGCAATCGGTAGAACTTGGGGCCGTTCAGGCTGGCAAAGGCTTCCAGCTTGTCCAGCCGGCCGGCGGCCTCGAACACCGAGGCATAAAACTCGATGGCGGCATGAGCGGTAAAGCACCCGGCGCACCCGCAAAATTTTTCCTTCTGGCTGATGCCGTGGGGAGCACTGTCGGTCCCCAGGAAGAATTTCTCGTCGCCGCTGGTCGCGGCGGCCACCAGCGCGCGCCGGTGCTGCTCGCGCTTCAACACCGGCAGACAGTAGTAGTGCGGACGAATCCCCCCCGCCAACATCGCATTACGGTTGTAAAGCAGATGGTGGGCGGTGATGGTGGCAGCGACGTTGGGCGGAGCCGACCGTACGAAAGCCACGGCTTGCTCGGTGGTAATGTGCTCCAGCACGATGGGCAATCCCGGAAACCGCAGCACCAGAGGCGCCAGCTGGGTGTCGATGAACACCGTCTCGCGATCGAAAATGTCCACCTCACTGTCCACCACCTCGCCGTGCACCAGCAACGGCACCCGGTGATAAGCCATCGCCTCCAGCACCGGGAAGATGCGGTCGATGCGCGCGACCCCGGCTTCCGAGTGGGTGGTGGCGCCGGCCGGATAGAGTTTGAAGGCGTGCACCGAAGGCTCCGCGGCAACCCGCGCCACTTCCGACACGGGGGTCGATTCGGTGAGATAAAGCGTCATCAGGGGCTCGAAACTCGAGCCGACCGGCACCGCCTCCAGGATCCGTGCCCGGTACGCCAGAGCTTCGGCCACGGCGGTCACCGGCGGCTTGAGGTTGGGCATCACGATGGCGCGGGCGAATTGTCGGGCGCTGGCGGGCACCGGTGCGGCCAGGGCATCGCCGTCGCGCAGATGCAGATGCCAATCGTCGGGCTGGATCAAACTGAAGCTTTGCATGGTATTGCGGGAGGTATTGCCAAGACCGTTGCCATTTTACCAGCCGGTATCGTCGATGAACGCCCTATGGGCTCTTGAAATTCCGGAAACAAGCCCCACCATAACAGGCCACGACCAACCCGGAGTTTCGACCATGCCCATCTACGAATACCAGTGCAAAGCCTGCAACCACGAGCTCGAGGCTATCCAGAAGATCAGCGAAGCACCCCTCACGGTCTGCCCGGCCTGCGGCGAGCCGCAACTCGCCAAGCGGGTGTCGGCAGCCGGTTTCCGTCTCAAAGGCGGCGGCTGGTACGAGACCGACTTCAAGAGCAGCGACAAGAAGAAGAACTTGGCCGGCGACGGCAAATCCGAATCGACGACGGCGCCCGCAAAGACCGAGACCAAAACCGAAAGCGCCCCGGCCAAGACCGCACCGGCCGGCGACTGAAACCAGCCGCCGGGCTCGGCTTGCACCGGCGGCGCGCCATTCGTTATATTTCCAAGCTTTTCACCATCGCACGAGACCGATTATGCGCAGCCACAAGTGTGGGGAACTCAACGAAACCCATCTGGATCAGGAAGTCGATCTGTGCGGCTGGGCCCATCGGCGGCGCGACCACGGCGGGGTCATCTTCATCGACCTGCGCGACCGTGAGGGCCTGGTGCAGGTGGTGTTCGATCCCGACCAACCGGACGCATTCAAAGTCGCCGAGGCGGTGCGCAGCGAATACGTGCTGAGAGTCCATGGCAAGGTGCGGCGGCGCCCGGCCGGCACCGAGAACCGCAATCTGGGCACCGGCGCCGTCGAGGTGTTCGCCACCCAGCTGGAAATCCTCAACCGCGCCGAAACCCCGCCCTTCCCCATCGAGAGCGACATCGAGGTCAACGAGGAAACCCGGCTGCGCTACCGCTACATCGATCTGCGCCGCCCCCTGATGCAGCAGCGCATGCGCATGCGCCGGGACATCACCCGGTTCCTGCGCAACTTCCTCGATGACGAAGGTTTTTACGAAATCGAGACCCCCTTCCTCACCAAGGCGACTCCGGAAGGTGCCCGCGACTACCTGGTGCCCAGCCGCACCCACCCCAACTGCTTCTTCGCCCTGCCCCAGTCTCCCCAGTTGTACAAGCAGCTGCTAATGGTCTCCGGCATGGACCGCTACTACCAGGTGGTGCGCTGCTTCCGCGACGAAGACCTGCGGGCCGACCGCCAGCCTGAATTTACCCAGCTGGATATCGAGACCTCGTTCATGAACGAGGATGAGATCACGGCGTTGATGGAGGCCATGATCCGCGAGCTCTACCAGGCCGTGCTCCAGGTCGAGTTGCCCAATCCCTTCCCCCGCCTGACCCATGCGGAAGCGATGCGCCGCTACGCCTCCGACAAGCCGGACCTGCGCATCCCGCTGGAGCTGGTGGACGTGGCCGATCTGCTACAGCGCGTGGAGTTCAAGGTCTTCGCCGGCCCCGCCAATGACCCGGAAGGCCGGGTGGTGGCGCTCAAGGCACCGGGCGCCGGGGAGATGTCGCGCAAGCAGATCGACGACCTCACCCAGTTCGTCGCCATCTACGGTGCCAAGGGTCTGGCCTACATCAAGGTCAACGATCCGGCCGCCGGCATTGCCGGCCTGCAGTCGCCCATCGTCAAGTTCATCCCGGAACCGGCGGTCCAGACCATCCTGGAGCGGACCCAAGCCAAGGCCGGCGACCTGATCTTCTTCGGCGCCGACAAGGCGCGCATCGTCAACGAAGCCATGGGCGCCCTGCGCGTCAAACTGGGCCACGACCTGGGGCTGGTGAGCAAGACCTGGGCGCCCCTGTGGGTCACCGACTTCCCCATGTTCGAGCATGACGAGAAGGCCAACCGCTGGGTGGCCCTGCACCACCCCTTCACCGCGCCCAAGTGCAGCCTGGAAGAGCTGACCGCCAACCCCGGCGCCGCGCTGTCCCGCGCCTACGACATGGTGATGAACGGCACCGAACTGGGCGGCGGCTCGGTGCGTATCCACCGCACCGACCTGCAGAGCAAGGTGTTCGAACTGCTGGGCATCGGCGAAGAGGAAGCCCAGCGCAAGTTCGGCTTCCTGCTGCACGCCCTCAAGTATGGCGCCCCGCCCCACGGCGGCCTGGCCTTCGGCATGGACCGGCTGGTGATGCTGATGACCGAGGCCACCTCCATCCGCGAAGTCATGGCCTTTCCCAAGACCCAGTCGGCCTGGTGCCCCATGGTGGACGCCCCGGCGGAAGCCTCCGAGGAACAGCTTAAGGAGTTGGGCATCCGCCTGCGCAAACCCCCGGTGGCCGAAGCGGGCTGATCGTCCGACCCAGTGGCGGGTATTTGCCCCGTCCCGTCATACCGGTGGCTTTTTCGGCCGGGCCGAAACGGTGGCGGCCTACCGATTCCTGGCGCAGGATGAAATCGAATGGACCGACATTCTGCAGCCGCAGGTGGACTGCACGCTAGCGCGCATGGTTACTCAGGCGGTGGCGCTGTGCATCCAGGATACGACGGAATCGGATTTCAATGGCCGCGGAGCGGAAGGCTGGGGCCCGCTGTCGTACGAAACGCAGAGGGGGATGTATCTGCACCCCCCACGGTTGTGGTGCCACCGGAGCGGTTGCCGTTGGGCGTGCTGGATGCCTGGGTGGGGGTGCGCGAAGCGAAAGATGAAAAGGCAAACGGCCGCCTATCTTGGAAAGTCTGCGCGGGGTTGAAGGCTACGAGCGGATCGCCGAGCGTGCGGCGGAATTGCCGGACACCCGGCTGGTGTATGTGGCGGATCGGGAGGCGGACATTCTGGCCGTGATGCGGCGGGCGCATGCACTGGGACAACTCGCCGACTGGCTGATCCGGTCTCAGCACAACCGGAAACTCAGCGGGGAAGCAGACAGGCTCTGGCAGCGTGGCGCCGGTGCTTGGGGAAATCCGATTTCAGCTGCCGCCACGCCCGGGGCGCAAGGGCCACCCCGTCGTCCAGCAGGGGCGGGCACTGCGGGCGAGCCTACCCGCAGGCTGCGAGGTCGCGCTCGAATCGCGTGGAATTCCCCGGCGATGGGCTCGTTGGGTTCGCCCGTTTCCCACTGCTGGCTGGAGGGTTAATGAAAGCTCAGGCCGGAAGCCCGACAAGGGTCGCCGGTGTCGGTTCTGAAGCGCAGATTCATTCGGCGCCAGCACGTACCGCCGCGCGGAATAGATCGTTTAGCCGCGCATGCGCTCCTTCCTTGTCAACGATACTTGGGCGGCCTTGCCCCGAGAACGCAGCACCATGCCGCGCCAGCTCGTGCTCTATGAATTGATTAATCTCCGGAACTTGCGCCCCATACCCAAATTCTTCGGTTTGGCGCTTTAGCGCCAGCAGTCGCTCAATACTTTGCCTTAACGACTCCGGAGCGACAGCCTCAACCAACCTCGCAAACTCCACCGGCGGGATTCCCATACCTTGTTCGATATAGCGAATCGCCAGGAGCGGACGCAGCACGTAGAAGTATTTCTTTAGTCGAACCTGCTCCTTGTAAATGTGCTCCCGAGCGTTGCCACGCGCCATGTGGCTGTAGTGATAACACAAGGCGACAGGGCTCATGACATTTGGCGCAATTTCCCTCAAAGACTGCGCAATCGAGCTGACATCGATGTACCGAATCGGGCTGTTTATCCATTCAAGCAATGCCCCATTGGTACGCGTAAGCAAATACAGAGCTTTGCGGAGGTCCCACCCGCCGCAGTCAATCTCGTCAAGAATTGGGTATTCGATTACGTCACGACGACGTTCAATATCAAACGCCATATACCAATCCGGCTTTCGAACGTAGATGAAACGGACGTCATAGTCGGAATCCGGAGATGCGAACCCCCATGCCCTGCTGCCGGATTCACAGGCATATAGGATGCGAACATCATGTTCAGCCTCTGCCGCGCGAAGCCGTCGAATGATCTCTGCGCGAATGGAACCGCCGACTATTTCTTCACCTGCCATATTTCATTCCTAATGTTTAGATTGCCCTGGCGAACGACCGCCGTTCCGCCGCCCGTTCAATACGGTCCGAATTTGGATTTCCGACTCAGAAGTGCACCACCTTGAATACTCGATCCGAAGATCCAACCGTGGCATTCTGCACGTCAAAAAAACACGCGGCGCACATGGGTCGCAACCCAGCGAGGGGCGAACGGGTTGTCTCAATCCAGCGGCTTGCTGGAAGCGGTGCGGTAGGCCAGGTATCGCTCAGGATTGCAGGCGATTTCCCGGGCCGCAAGGAATTCCGCGTAGTAATTACGGGACGCGAAGCCGAAACTTGGATGGTCGTATTCGTGCACGATGCGCACGAAGTTATTACCCAGCTGATTTTGCGCCCGCATCATGCCGTTGATGCCGACGTTGTAGGAGGTCAGGGCCGTCGGCCAGTCCCGCAGCTTGGCATAGGCGTAGGCCAAGTAGCGGGCGGCGCCACGCGCGGAAGCGATGGGATCCAGGCGTTCGTCAATGCGGGAATTGACTGTCATGAATCGTTCCGCCGCGCCCCGCGTGAACTGCCAGATTCCGACGGCTCCGGCCGAGGACCGCGCCTCGGCTTGAAACGAGGACTCGATATGGGGCAGGTAAGCCAAATCTTCAGGCAATCCGGCTTCACGGAAGATCTGCCTGAAGGTGCGATCATACCGGCGGCTGATTTCCAGGCCCTTGAGAAAGCGTTCCTGAGTGCCACGCTGCGAATGAACTCGGTCTGCGGCGCCTGTGATCAGTTGTTGCCGGCCGCTTGCCTGAAAATTCGCCAGTAACCGCCGTTCCTCGCCGTCCAGAGGAAGCCTCTCGCTTAGCTTGTTTTCCAACTGCGCCAGGCGCGCCTTCCAGTAATTTTTTCTCAACGTGACCACGTCTTTCTGATCCGGCGTCAGTGATTCGGCAACCGGAGCGGGAAGATCGACGACCTCGTAGATCACGTCGAGCAGCCGGTCATCGTGGATCACCACTTGGGATCGGCGCCAGACCGAGTAGACCTTGCGCCAGAAGGCGACCGCAGGCTCCAGCGACTTTGGCCGGGGAAACGGCCCTGCCAATGGCGACCGCTCCGGGAGGTTGCCCCGCGGGGCAGAATCGGGCCTGGGTTCCGGATAGGCATTCCTTGGAAGGGAATCCGGCAGCGGATTCGGCAGGGCTTGCCGGGGGGGTGAGGCTTGCGGCGGCGTGCGAATGGCGGCCGGCCGGTTCGCTGGTGCGATTTCCACGGGGTTGCGTTGGTGGGTGCATCCGCCGATTCCGAGGGTCACGACGGTGAGCAACCCGATGAAGCGGGCCCTTATGGCCAATGACCGCGGAATGGAATGCGGAGCGGCGTCCGGTTTTGAAAAGCAACGGTCTGAACTACCGATTACTCGTGTTGTTGCATTCACGGCTACGACCCATGATCGACGGTGGCAGGAATCGGGCAGCGAGGGTGGCGCTGCAATGCCACAAATTCTAGCCTTCAATGCTCAAGCCCGGGTGATCGCGGAAAAGCCATGGCGGGGCGCCGTTCGGCGTCAGGTGACACGTTTGACCATCCGCGTGTGACCGATCAACCGCGCCCAGCGGGTCCCCAGATCGAGCCAGCAGAGGCAGAAAGCCTCCCTCAGCACAGCCAAGGCGGTGTGGGCATTCCTTGGCAAGTGCTGCTCGGCGGGGTGGAGTTCGAATTCCAGTCCCAACTGATGTGCAAATTGTGCACAGCGCGCCAGGTGGTAGCGGTTGGAAATCAGGACCGCCAGGCGACTTCCCGTGGAATCCATGAGTTCTCTGGCATTGCGCAGGTTCTCCAGCGTGTTTTCCGACTGGGCTTCCAGAGTGACTCGATTTGCGAGCCGCGGATTCAGATTCATCAACTGATGAAACGCCACGTCGGCTTCCGTGCTTCCGGGCTGTCCGCCGCCCAGCAATATGGCGCGGCTGTGGGGATCGGCGGTCAAGAGCCGATGTGCCGCGTGGATGCGCGCCTGAAAGTCGAGATCCGGCAATCCGCTCGCCAAGCGCTTGCCGAACACGAGCAGGCACGCTCCCCGGGAATCGGTTTCGCGCGTTGTTACGGCGATTCTCAAGACCCGCGCCAGGTAGATCAGATAGATCAGTCCGCCGGAAAGGACGCAGGCGCATAGGGTCGCGCAGAGCGAGTGCAGCGTATCGCGCCGCCGATAAGGGTCGTTGAAATTCAATCGATTCACCGCTCCAGGCCGGTCGCTCGATCCGCCAAGCTATTGTCTCGGTGCGGAAGTCGGCCGGGAATTGCAGATCGTCCGGCACACGTTATTGACCGACTGGAGGCGTGATGATGCGTGGTTCCAAGTCTAGGATGCTCGTGTTCAACACCCCGCCCGCTGTCGAAACAACGTTGTCGCGACTGCTCAGCCAGAGAATCATGACCGGGCGCCTGACGGCTACCTTTGCGTATTTCTGGTAACGACTCGCCAGATCCCGCAGTCTTTTCCAATCCCCCTCCCACAGGAAAAAGTGCTGGTCGCTTACGTCCCCCTTGGTTTTTGGATCCCCCGGAATTTCCCGCACGAAACCGTCAAGGAGGTAGCGCCCCGGAACGGGGGTGAGAGGCTTGGCCCCAAGCGCCGCCAAGGCGCTGAGGACCTCATCTCGCTTGGTAGCCAGTCTTTTATGCGACTCAACGGTCAGAAACGAAAATTCGACCCAGAGCCACTGCGCGCCGACACGATTGAGCCTGCCGGTCTGGTCGCACGCGGTGAACGTGGTGCTTCCTTCGGCTTCAAGATCGACGGAACGCTCCGTAACGGCCAAGGTGTAGTGATCGCGGCGTCCACCGTTTATGAAGACGATTCGGTAATCGCCAGGCTCCGTCGGAAGAACGATGCGCTCCTGGATCGGTGCCGGCTCCTTCGCCATCCGGCAAGCCTCGTAGGCCTCCGAGGGCGCCACATCGAGAAGTCTTATTGTGATCTCGCGATCGTGGCGTTCTTCCCGAAACACAATGCGCCGGCATTCGTACTCGAATACGCCCGGCGGCGCAAAGGATAACGTCAGTCCAGGCGATCGATGCCGACCATCTTCCAGTGTAAAGCGCAAAACGTCCGGCAGCCCTGGCGTCGCTGGGGCGGCTTTGCCCGTCGTTCCTGACAGGAGGCAGAGAAGCGAAAGACAGATGGTTAGGGTGATCGAGCGCCGCCGCACCAGGATGGATTTGATCTTCACCGTTCATCCATTCGGTTTAGGTCCACCCGGATTATGCCGGCGTCCTTTCACAAAGTAGCCTACGGCCGTGTCGTGCCTCTCCCGGGAAGAGACTCTTCCTCGCATCGGGCGCGTGCAAGATTGCTCGGTTCACGGGTTATTGGAATTTCGCCATCACCTCTTGCCGGAAGCGTATCAGACGAGCTCGACCCCAGAACTGGCAAATACGGCTTCCAGGTCTTTTCGTTCCTCGGGAGACTTGAATATCAGAAGATCCCAGCCAAACGCCAGTACCCGCACCTCTGGCCCATAGATCTGGCGAGCGAATAATAGAACCGTGGACCGAGCCCCCACAATAAAGTCGTAATGGGTTCTGGCCAGGTAGCGTTCGATGGGTTCCTCCAGCATCAGCTGCTCGTCACCATCGCCCATCAACTCATTGTTACGGTCTCTGGGATGCCCTTTGTAATGGATGAAGGTCACTCCCTGATCAGCAAGCCAAGCGTGGATTCGGTCTGTGACGCGGGGCAGATCCGCCTCGGCCAGTAAATTGCTGCCGGTCAGTGGCTGACCGATCACCAGGGCGCGCAACTGGGAGGACGCTTGAGACACTGGGGCTGAGGTCCTAACCAAGGCGGGCAATTCGGTCACCTTCTCGGGCCGATATTGATGCGGCAGCCCCGCCAGGGTGTAGATGCGATCCACGAAAGCCGCATCGGCGCCGGTATGGTCGCCACTGAACGTCCGGAACTTCAATTCCGGAGAAACGATCCGGCGCAACACCCGGAGCTTGTGAGACCAGCGCTTTTTAAAGCTCAAGGGATAACGGCGCGTGCTGTCGACTCCTTCGGGAATAATGCGGGCACAAACTGTATTCGCCCCGACCAGCGGCCCCAAGCCGAGCACGAAATAGTTGGTCGCCTCCGCACCGTAGCCACCGGCGTGTATCGTGACGGAATCGCAGGGCCCCACCAGTTTGGCCACCTTCCTGAGGTTTTGCAGCAACCGGCGGTGGATACCGAATAGCCCCGGCAATGGCCGTTTTCTGGGCCAAGGGAGAAAATCCACCGCATCCCACACCGCCTTATCGATGAACGCTTCGATCGCTTCATGGTAATAGAGCAAGATTTTCCGCCCCGGCGGCTCGAAGTTCTCGGCGATGCAGCAGGCAGCGAGGTAATGCATGGGAGATCCGACGATATAAACGCTGGCGTGCCCGTGCCGAACATCAGAAGTCTGGTTTATCACTAGATAGCCTCAGATCTAGATACTTGCGTTGGGAGAGCGAGAAAAGGCCGGAGCCCAAAAAGACACCAGCATCCGAATCAGGGCTACCTGCCGAATTCCGCCAAAAAGCCGGCGACGAGGAGCCTTACGCTGACAGTGTCAGCGCCGGTATTGTCCACCGGCGGCGTCGAGCAATCGCTTGCGGGCTGCGAAATGGCGTTGAATGTAGCCAAGATCGAAACGTTCATGCCGCGTTTGGTGGGCCACCTGCCGAACCAGTTCATGATCGAGCACCGCCAGGGGTTGGCCGGTGCTCATGGCGAGCAACTGGGTCTTTGCAGCCCGTTCGACGAAGTAGAGATCGTCGTAAGCCTGGGCCACGCTGGGCGCCGCGGTCATCAGCCCGTGATTGCCCAGGAACAGCACCTCCGCATTCCCCAGGATTCGGGCCAGGCGATCCCCAACCGTATCGGTCAGCGCCACACCGTCGTAGTCGGTGTCATAAGCCACCCGATCATAGAACCGGCAGGTGGTATGCAGCGCCCATTCCAGCCGGCCGCCTTTCAGCATGGCCAGCGCCGTCGCATGGGGCTGGTGGGTATGCATCAGCACCTTAGCACGGGGAACCAGACGGTGAATGGGCGCATGGATGTGATGGGCCGATGCGGACGGCTCGCCGTCGCCCCGCACCACCCGCCCCTCGAAATCACACACGATCAGGCTGGACGCGGTGACCTCCGAGAAGTGCAGACCGAAGGGATTGACCAGAAAGTGCGCCCCATCGGGGAGTACGGCGGAAAAATGGTTGGCGATGCCTTCGTGCAGGTCGTCGGCCACCGCCATGTGCAAGGCCGCGGCCAAATCTACTCTCAGGCTCCATTCAGATTCGCTCATCTTCGCCATGCAGTGCTCCTACCGAGTGATGAATCGGGGCCGGCCCCCGGGACGCTGCATAGACACGTCAGCGTTTCTAGGCATGGCTTGCGGCCGCTTCCAGGAAACGGAAGATCGCCGGATGGGCGCAGCCGGCGGCATTGAATCGCAGCCATGGCGAGGCTTCTTGCTGCGGGCGGAACAGGGCGCCCGGCGCCAACATGATACCCTGGCTTGCCGCCTCCGCCGCCAGCGGCGTGGCGTTTTCCGTTCCGTCGCGACGCGCCCAGATGAAGAGGCCGTCTTCCGCCTCCCGGTAAACCTCGAGCCCCGCGCGCTCTAGGTTGCGGACCGCTTCGGCCCGCGCCTTGCGCAAGCGGGCGCGGAGTTTTTCCAGGTGCTTGCGGTAGTAGCCGTCGGTCAGCAACTGGTAAATCAGGCGCTCGTCGATTTCCGAGGTGGTCAGGCTAGTGAGCAGCTTGAGATCGGTGAGGCTCTCGGCGATCTCGTAGCGGCAGGCGAGGTAGCCCACCCTGAGGCTCGCGGACACGGTCTTGGAGAAACTGCTGACATAGATCACCCGCTCCAACTGGTCGAGCGCCGCCAGCCGCGCCGGCAAGCCCGACGCTAGATCGCCATAGATGTCGTCTTCCACGATGACCAGGTCGTGGCGCTCGGCCAGTTGCAGCACCCGGTGGGCCACCGCCGGGGTAAGGTTGACGCCGGTGGGATTATGCAGCACGGTGTTGGTGAAGAACACCTTGGGCCGATGTTCCAGGATCCGTTGTTCCAGCGCCCCGGCATCGGGTCCCTGGGTCGTCCATGGAACCCCCACGAGACGGGCGCCCAACAGCTTGAGATAACCGAACAGGGTGTAATACCCCGGATCGTCCACCAGCACGGCGTCGCCCGGCCTCACCAGCAACCGGCTGATCAAGTCCATGGCCTGGGTGGCGCCGCGGGTGGTGACGATCTGCCGCGGCGAACAAGCGATGCCCTGGTCCTCCACCCGCTGCGCCAGCAGCACTCTGAGCGGCTGGTAGCCCGCCGGCATGCCGTAGCCGGTCAGATGGCTGCCGTCCTTGCGGGCCAGGGTGCGCAGGCTGCGCTGGATGCCGGCGCCATCCATCCATTCGCCCGGCAGCCAGCCGGCTCCCGGCATGGCGATGTGAGGCTGTTCCTGCAAGGCATTGCGGAGCAGCCACAACACATCCATGGCCCGCTCCAGCTGGCAGGATTAACTCGCCGCCTCGCCGGCTTCGGCCCGCCGCGCCACGTAAAAGCCGGAACCCTGGCGGGACTTCAGATAACCCATGGCCACCAAGCGGTCGAAGGCCTGCACCACGGTGAATTTGCTGACCCGGTGATCCGCCGCGAAGCGCCGGATGGAAGGCAGCCTGGCGCCCGGCCGCAGTGCGCGTTCGTCCACTCGCCGCTTCAGGCCGGCGACAATCTGCTCGATGAGCGGACGGGAGTCGTTGGAATCGAGATCGAGCGCGTGCATGACTGTGTCGGTCGTCCTGCCGGTACAGGTGGAAGAAATGGCCGTCAAATTGTATCTGGGTTGTCTGCTCGCGGCGATTTATCGTACCCCCATCGGCAACGGAGCGAAGCGTATGAATTCTATCTTGCTGGAAAGAGCCGGAGGCGCATCCATTATCCTCGGCTCATTGTTGCTGGCCGCTTACGCCGCGCTGTTTCCGGCGCTGCTGCCCATCGGGAGTGGAACCTACGATTTCGTCCAGGTCGTGCAGGATCCCGACTGGACCTCGCTGGCGGCCGCGGCCTTCGCCGGGGTTCTGCTGATGCTGGCCGGCTTCTATGCGGTCTATGCCCGTATCCGGGGCCGCAGTGACCTGGCCGGCGCCATCGGCTTTCTGCTGATCGAAGCCGCGTATCTGCTGCAGGCCTGCAAAATCACCTGGGAACTATGCCTCTACCCCATCATTGCGGCGCATCCGGAATCGGCGTTTCTGCTGCGCGACGGAATCATCAAACACGATCCAGGAGTTGCCCTGTTCCGTCTGGCGGCGTCCGCAACCATCCTGGTGGGCATTCTGCTGTTCTGCCGCCTGCTGTATCGTTCCGGCGACTATCCAAAGGCCGCCGCGGTGCTGATCTTCGCCGGCGCGCTGGTGTATGCGGTCGGACCGATGGTCTCCATCTTCACCTCGGTTGGCGGCATCTTTGCCCTGGCGGCCGGATGCCTGCTGCTGGGGATGGAGTTAGTCCGCCCGTGCCGCGCCTGAGACGGCAGACAGCCTGGGGCAGCGCGCCGCCCCCGACCTTATCGGCCAATGGATCACCGGGAACCGAAGTGAACCAACCACCACGCGAGGAGCGTTCGTGAAACTGTACGACATGGAATTATCGGGAAACTGTTACAAGGTCAGGCTGCTGTGCGCATTGCTGGGGCTGGAGTACGAAGCCGTACCCGTCGGCCTGATGCAGGGGGAACACAAACAGCCGGCCTTTCTGGCGCTGAATCCGCGCGGTCAGGTACCGGTGCTGGAGGACGGCGGAACGGTGATCTGGGATTCCATGGCCATCCTGGTTTTTCTGGCACGCCGCTACGGCGGCGAGCGCTGGCTGCCCTCCGAACCGGCGGCGATGGCTCATGTGATGCAGTGGCTGGCGTTGTCGGAGAACGAAATCCTCTATGGACTGGCGCGGGCCCGGGCGGTAACCCGGTTCAACCGGCCCTGGGACCTGGCCTCCTGCCAGGAGCTGGGACAGGCCGGGCTGAAGGTGATGGAGACCCACCTGCAAACCCGCGAATGGCTGGCGGGCAGCAACCCGACCATTGCCGACGTCGCCTGCTATCCCTACGTCGCGCTCGCCCCGGAAGGCGGCGTCGGCCTCGAGAACTACCTCCACATCCGCCGCTGGCTGGAGCGAATCCGCTCCCTGCCCGGCTACACCGCCATGCCCGGTGTTTGAGCCATGCCATCGAACCTGAAACTTTCGCGCCGCACCGAACGCGTCACCGGTTCGCTGATCCGCGACATCCTGCAACTGACCCAGAAGCCCGGAGTGATCTCCTTCGCCGGGGGATTGCCGGCGGAACAGTCCATGCCGGCGCTGGCCTTCGACGCTCTGGCCGATGGCCATCGCCAATACGGCCCCAGCGAGGGCGAGCCATCCCTGCGGGAATCCATCGCGGCCCGGTTGGGGGCACTCGGCATCGACGCCGATGCGGCCCAGGTCCTGGTGACTTCTGGCTCGCAGCAGGGCATCGACCTGGTCGGCAAGCTATTCGTCGACGAGGGCTCGACCGTCGTCCTGGAAGCACCGACCTACCTGGCAACCATCCAGGCGCTAAAGGTCTACGGAGCCGAATTTCACGGCCTGCCGCTGACCGCCGACGGCATCGACCCCGATGCCCTGCGCCACGCGATCATGGAGCGGCGCCCGGCCTTCGCCTACCTCATCCCCACCTTCCAGAATCCCTCCGGAGCCTGCTACGGCACGGAGGTCCGCCGCGAGGTCGCGCGGGTTTTGGACGAGACCGGCGTGCCCCTGGTGGAGGACGATCCGTACCGCGACGTGGCGTTCGAAGCCTGCGAGCGGACGCCCATCTGCGCCTATCTGAAACGGACACCCTGGATCTACCTGGGCAGCTTCTCCAAAATTACCGCGCCTGGCTTGCGGATCGGCTATCTGGCCTCGTCTCCCGTGCTGTTTCCGTGGCTGGTGCGGCTGAAACAGGCCAGCGACCTCCACACCAACCGCATCGGCCAGGCTTGGCTGGCGCATTTTCTGGAATCGGCGGAATTCGACACGCACCTGGAGCGGCTGACCGGCCTCTACCGGGAACGGCGCGACACCATGCAAGAATCGCTGCAACGGCACTTCGGCGGCCTCGCCCACTGGCAGGCTCCGGCGGGAGGCTTGTTTTTCTGGGTGCGCCTGCTGCACGAGCGCGATACCCTGGCGCTGCTGCAGACGGCGTTGAAGCATGACGTGGCCTTCATGCCTGGCGATCCCTTCTTCCCCGGAGCGGAACACCGCTATCCCGCCCTGCGGCTGAACTTCAGCCATTCCGACCCCACGCGGATCGAGCAGGGAATCGCCGTGCTGGGGCAGCTGATGCAAACCGGCGAGCCTGAAACACACAGCGGCTTCGCCCCACCAACATGCTCATCCCTCGCCGCGGGTTGAGGCCCGCTCCCACAACCCTGAAACAGAACCGCACCCATGAGCCTGACCCTGGTCATCGGCAACAAAAACTACTCCTCCTGGTCGCTGCGCCCCTGGCTGTATCTGAAACACCACGGCATCCGCTTCGAGGAAGTGCGAATCCCGCTGTACCGGGAAGACTCGCAACCCCGCATCGCCGCCTACAGCCCGGCCGGCAAGGTGCCGGTGCTGGTCGACGACGGCACCTCGCTGTGGGACTCCCTGGCCATTCTGGAATATCTGGCGGAGCGCTTTCCGGCAACCTCCGGCTGGCCGCAGGAACCGGCGGAGCGCGCACTGGCCCGCTCCCTGGCGGCGGAGATGCACGCGGGATTCCAGGCCCTCCGCAATCATTGCAGCATGAACTGCCGGCGCATCCCTGCCGCCAAGGAATTGCCGGATTCCGTCGTCAAGGATATCTCGCGCATCCGCCGCATCTGGCAGGACTGCCGCGAACGCCACAGCGAACCAGGCCCCTGGCTGTTCGGCCGATTTACCATCGCCGACGCCATGTACGCCCCCGTCGCCTTGCGCTTCCATAGCTATTGCATCGACGCAGGGCCGGCTGGACACGACTACGTCAACGCCGTGCTCGAGCATCCGGCAACGCGGGAGTGGATCGCAGCGGGGCAGGCCGAAACGGAAGTCGTCGCGGCATTCGAGCACTGACGATGCCTCCTCCCCCATAGGAAAAGATGTCTAGGCCTAATGGCACCGGGTCGCGGGCTTAAGTCTTACCCAGAAACCTACGGCCCATGGCCGCACCGTGTTGCCTACCCGCGGGAAGGGTCGCGATTAACGCGCTTACGCGATTGGGAGAGATCACTCGGTTCCAGGTCACAATCTCCGGGCCGCGAGCCTGGCGGTCCCTCCCACGATGACCTGGCCCAGCCCCATGAGTCGGTCAAATGTTGCCTTTCCGAGGCCGAGTCACCGATCATCGCAGTCCCGAGCCCAACCACCGCCTGCCCATCAAAACCTGAGGCCATGAAGATCATCCGCTACCTCGACACCGCCGGTAACCGCGGCCAGGCCGCCCAGCAGCCGGACGGCACTGCGCTGGCTATCGAAGGCGATTTGTTCGGCGAATATCGCCTGACCGATCGCAAGGCGGATGTCGTCAAGCTGCTGGCCCCCATCGAACCCACCGCCATCCTCGGCATCGGGCTGAACTACCGGTTCCACGCCGAAGAAACCAAATCGGCGATTCCCGAACATCCCATCCTGTTCATGAAACTGCCGAACTCCGTGCAGAATCCGGACGATCCCATCCTGCTGCCGACCCATCTGAAGAGCGACAAGGTGGATTACGAGTGCGAACTGGCGGTGGTAATCGGCAAACGCGCGAAAAACGTCAAACGCCAGCACGCACTCGCCCATGTGCTCGGCTATACCTGCGCCAACGACGTCAGCGCCCGCGACTGGCAAAAATCAGCCGGCGGCGGCCAATGGTGCCGCGGCAAGACCTTCGACACCTTCTGCCCGCTGGGACCGGTCCTGGTCACCGCCGACGAGATCCCGAACCCCAATGGCCTCGGCATCAAAACCATACTCAACGGCCAGACCATGCAGGACTGGAACACCGGCGACATGATCTTCGACGTACCGGCCCTGATCGAATTCTTAAGCGGCAGCACCACGTTGATGCCTGGCACCGTCATCCTCACCGGCACCCCCCACGGCGTCGGCATGGCGCGCAACCCAAGGGTTTGGCTGCAGGACGGGGACACGGTGACGGTCGAAATCGAGGCGATAGGTCGCCTGACGAACCCGATACAAAACGAACCCGTATAAGCGATAAGAGGAGCGAGGCTTTCGGCGCGAGGCACGTCGCAAGAGAACTCTGCGGCCTGACATGTCAGATGGCGACTCCGGCCCCGTGAAGCCCACGGGCGCCGACACCTTCTTCAATCGGCGTAGCCATACGGCCGCATATGCGTCATTTCACACACCCATGCGCGCGATACCGCCAGAGAAGTGCGTCGAACCCATGCAACCTCTCACGGTAACGTTCTGAAAATTTTAAAGGCGCACATGGACACCCGTCGGAGGCCGGAAAGTAATCACTCGACAAAGCAGCGACAAACGGCCCTCAATACGGCATATCACGCACTCCTGTGTCATATGACACACCATCCCTTGCAGCCTCACCCCCTGGAAACCGGAATGTTTCCGCTTTTACAGAACTTCATGCCATGGCATCCGTATTGCTTGTTCCAGAAATCGCTGCGGCACTTCACACACTTTGCCAGTGAGCGGGACTCCGCGCACGGCATGGGTCCAGGCGACACCTGCTGACACGACAACGCCAAGACAAAGCAAGCAGGAACATTTCAACCAAATAGCCCACACAAGCTTACGCATTCCCGAGGAATACCGATGTCCGTAAACTCATTTAACGCCAAGTTCTCCACTGGAACCCTGGCAGGCTCCATCTTGCTCGCCCTAGCGACCAGCGCCGCCGCCCACACCACCATAGAAGTCAGTGCGACCGAAGGTCAAACTGCCTACAACTCGATCCAGGTCGGTCACGGTTGCACCATGAACGAAGGCACGCCGAGCGAGAAAAAGCTTCCCGTCATTGCCGAGGCCGTGGTGTTTCCGACAGATGACAGTACGGGCGAAATCACCGACGACAAGGGCGCTCCGTTTAGCCCGGCCCTCAAACTGTCGGACATCATCTCCGATGCGTCCGGATTGATGAGCAAAGCTTCCTTGGTTCAGGACAAGAACGTGTTCGCCAAGCAGGACCTCATCTATGACCCGGATGGCAAGACGGTAACCTCCTTTGGCACCACTTCACCCGCCGTGATCGGGTTTTTTGGCAGGTCCGGCAAGCTGCAGACCAATCTGCGGGCCCGCATCCCTTTCCGCTTCAGCCCGCCGAGTTTTAAGGCTGGGGCCACGGATTCCTGTGTGGATACCCTGCTGGTCAAAGTTGCCATCGCCGATATCTGCAAGGTCAGCAAACATCCTTCGGTGGGCCAGGTCAATCTGTGGCTCCCCCACACGACCACGATCTTTACCGACGACAAAATCGACGGCATCGTGGACTCCGAACACGGTCTACCGAACACGGCATATACCGGAGCGCCGGCGACGCTGACCATCAAGCGGACCACCGCGCTTGACGCCTCATGCAACGGCGAGGGTAAAACCGCCATCTTCTGGCCAACCAGCACCTGGATCGACAAGACTCTGAATATCCCGAAATTCTGGACCCCGAAAGCTCCGTAAATCCGCGTTTCAAGGGTCACTGAGCAGTAACGGCCGGTCGTTTTCCCGCATGACCGGCCTCTGCCTGTGCCGGCCGTTGGCCCGAAAATCTTCAGCACTGACGGGGATTTCGTATTCGACGTACCGCTACCCCGCGTCGCTCTCCAGCCATTTCAGACTTGCGCCTGGACCCTGGATTTCCTCCGCTCGTTCGGAAGGCTAGTGGTCCGCCAATCCTTCCCTGCCCCGCCTTTCAGAATATCTCGCGGTATTGCTCACGACCCGGCGAATTCCTCGGCGTAATCGGTCGAACGCGATCCTCGGCCATCCGATTTCTTGGTGCTTGACAGCCCTTTCGAAAAAATCACAGGACAACTGCGGCTAGAGTCCCGGGTCGAACCACGGAACCAACAATCAATGTGTTAGGTCGCCCCTGCAGCTCCGTCATCGGCCCCTCACATATCACCCGCCATGGCTGCAGAGCACCTGTCCGAGCCTTCCAGCCACAACGATCGGCCCTTCCGCCAACTGCCCCCTAAAGTTTGCCGGAGACGCTCCGATACAGGAATCGAGAGTTGAACAAGGGATGAAACAGCATCCACCTTCACACGTAAGCCCTTCCCTCGAACTGAATTAGGAGATGTGTCATGAGCTCAAGCGTCATCAACACCAATATGGCTTCCATCAATGCTCAGCGGTCCCTGTCGAAAACCGGCAA
>VEPB01000063.1 GCA_012026715.1 Methylococcaceae bacterium
ATTATAGCGACAGCACGGTGAGCGCGCGCGGCCGCATTTCGTAGCGCATCGGAATATATTCGCGCCGCAGTTCCCCGTCGGTGGCGGCAAAGGTGCGGCGACGCTTGGCTTGGCCGGTTGAGGATGGGTCAGATTGACTTCGATCGTGACGGAGGCTGCTGGTTCAGGTTGCTGCGGCGGCTGCCCGAGCACGGTCGCCAACAGCGCCGCCAAAAAGACGTGGATGGCCAGCGAGATTGCCACCGCCATGCCACCGCGCAGCAGCTGACCGTCGGAACGTCCCCAGGCCGCTTCTTGGGGAAGATGCGCGGCTACGGATTGAAGCTGTTGCGGAACCACGGTTTTCGAAAGCTGCGAACGATCGGTGCTGCCCTTTCATTGAAACACAACGGAGCGGCCAGAACCAAGGTCGTCGGACCCGGTCGCGCAAAATCGCCCGTTCCGGCGCCTGCGTCCGCTCAGGCGCCGGTTAAACGCCCGTAGAGTTCCAGGTAGGCGTCGAGGATCGCGGCTTGGCTGAAATGGGCGTTGAGGTAGGCTAGCCCGGCCGCGCCCATGGCCCGGCGCTGCGGTTCCGGCGCGCGCAACAGCCGCTCGATGGCGGCGGCCAGGTCAGCCGCATCGCGGGGCTCGCACAGCAAGCCGTTCACCTCGGGTTCGATCAGTTCCAGCGGGCCCGGACCGCGGGTGGAAACCACCGGCAAGCCGTAATTCCAGGCCTCCAGGATCACGTTGCCGAGCGGTTCCCGCCGCGAGGGACAGACCAACGCATCGGCCGCCGCATAGCAGCGGTCTGCCGGGTTCTGCCAGCCCAACCAGCGGACGCGCGGTTCCACGTCCAACGCCTTGGCCAAGGCACGCAAGGCTCCGGCCTCCGGTCCGTCGCCCGCGATCGCCACGATCCAGGGACGGCCGCCGATCTCGGCCGGCAATCGGGCGACGGCCCTCAGCAAATCGTCGAAACCCTTGGCTTCGATCAGCCGGCCCAACGCCAGCAATACCGAAGCGTCTTCCGGCAGTTCCCAGCAGCGGCGCAGTTCCGCCCGTTGCTCGGGGCTGAACGGCTGCGGTTCGGGAACGAAGTTGCCGATGTGGAACACCTTGTCCGCCGGCAAACCGCCTTGGACCAGGTAGTCGCAGATGCCGCGGGTGTTGCCGATCCATGCATGGGCGTGGCGGTAGTAGCCGTCGATCTTGTAATAGCCGCCCAGGCGGGCGATGTGCACGGACTGCGTGGTGCGCGGCAACCGGGTCAACCGGGTGGCGCGGCCCATGTAGGTCTGCACGATGGCAGGCCGGTAGCGGGCGATCGATTGCCGGATCCGCCAGGCCGACCAGAGGTCCCAACCATTGGCCAAGGGCAGGTTGAGTTGTTCGACGCCGCTCCCAACCAGGGCTTCCGCGACCGGCGAGGCAGGCCGGGTGATGGCGGTCACCGGCTGGCCGACGCCGTGCAGGGCCATGACCAGGCGCACGAAGAACTGATCGGCGCCGCCGAACTGACGACTGCCGAGAACGTGGACCGAAGGATAAAGATTGGACATCGGCACGGCCGTGTTGGGATGCGACAAGGACGCGCAAGGAGGTTATGAGCCCAGATGCGGCAAAGGCCTCCGAAGAGGCCTTTGGGTCGGTCCAGCGGCCCGATCTCAACCGTGCTTATAGTGCTTGCGCAAGGGCTTGACCACTTCCCAGTCGCTGTCCAGGCCTTCCGGGAACACCACCAGGTCGCCCGGCACGATGCGCACCGGCTCGCCGCCCTTGGGCGTCACCAGGATCTCGCCGGCCAACACGTAGGCGGTTTCCTTTTCGTCGAAGTCGATGGGGAATTTGGAAATTTCCTTTTCCCAGATGGGCCAGCGGGCCACGCCCAGTTCCTTCAAACGTTCTTCGCTGGGGTTGTGTTCGATGGTGATTTGGCTCATGTATAGTCCTGTACAAGGATGGTTAAGCTACACATGGTAACACTTCGGCCGCGACGACGGAGCCCAGGCCACCCCAACAACGAACCCCGCGGGGACGACAATTGCCATGTCTATTCCCATCGTACCTCCCGCAACCGTTTTGATCTGGCTTGGCGCCGGCTGCATCCTGGGTTCCCTGCCCCTGTGCCTCGGCTGGGTTCCGGCCAACCGTCTGTACGGTATCCGCATCGCCGCCGCTTTCCGATCGGAGCATCACTGGTACACCATCAACCGTTACGGCGGGTTTCGTTTTCTGTACTTCGGGGCCGGCGTCGCCGCCATGGGTCTGATGCTCGACCACTATCCCCAGGCGCCGTTCTGGTTGCCCATTTTGGCGCTGGTGGCGACCCTGCCGCTGCTCCTGCTGACCGTCCGCGCCATCGAGCGTTATGCCGCAAACCTCTGAGCCGGCGATCCGCCGCCCTTCCGCCAAGGTAAATTTCCGGTAACCCGAGCGCCGCAGGTTTTACCAAAGCCGGCCTGTTTTCCGAAGTCCCCCGTTCCTAGACTGGGCTCGAATCCACTTGGAACCGGAGGACGCCATCATGACCCTCATCGCCCGATTGTCCCGCCTCATGCAGGCGGATCTGCACGCCCTGCTGGACCGCATCGAAGAGCCCGAAGCTTTGCTCAAGCAGGCGGTGCGCGACATGGAAGAGGCTGTCGAACTGGACCGCCGCAAACTGCAGGCGCTGGAACTGGAACAATCGCTCTTGGAAGATCGCCAGGCCACCCAGCATGCCCAGTTGCCGCGACTGTCGGAGGAATTGGAACTGTGTTTCTCCGCCGGCAAGCAGGATCTGGCGAAACAGCTGATCCGCAAGCGGCTGGAGACCGAACAGGCGATCGCCGCCTTGGGCAAGAAACTGGCGGGCCTGGAATCCGAGCGAAGCCGCCTGCAGGCCAGCCTCACTGAACATTCTGGACGGCTGGAAGCGGTCAGGCAGCGCGTCGAACTGGTGGAATGCCGCGGCTCCAACTGGGGCAGCGATCCGGAGCCCGCTACGGTGAGCGAGCGGGATGTCGAAGTCGCCTGGCTTCGGGAACTCCAGTCGAGGGATCGGCCATGAACCGCCCCACCTTTTTCGAGGGCGTGGCGGTCGCGGCGGTGCTGGCGGTGGCCGGCACCAGTGGCTGGCACCTGGGTTCGCTGTTGCTGCCCCGGCGCATCCTGCCGGACCTGCTGTTAACCGGGATCGCCACCCTCTACGCGCTCTACCTGCTCTACCGCAGCCCCCTCCGGGCCGGCCGGCTCACCGCCCTGGCGGCCTGGCTCCCCCTGAGCCTCGGGCTGGTGCTGTGGCCCGTCCCGCTTCCGATGCAGGCGGTGGCCTATGGCGGGGCGCTGTGGCTGCTCCGGACCACCTGCCACCACCCCAGCCTGTTGGGGCTCGTCGCCGATCTGGCACTGCAGGCCCTGTCCGCAGGGGCCGCGGTCTGGGCCATTCGGGAAAGCGGCAGCGTGTTTCTGGCCATGTGGAGCTATTTCCTGGTCCAGGCCTTGTTTGCCGCGATCCCGCGCGCCACCCCCAGGAGCCGGACCGAGGCCACGGCCCAACACCCCTTCGACCGCGCCGAGCGAGCCGCAGAACAGGCTCTCCGCCGCATTGCTGCCCGTTGAACCTTAAGGAGTCACCATCATGAAAACCAAGCTGCTCGCAACCTTCCTCTTCGTCCTCACCGCGGCCGCGGTACTCGCCTTCCCCCGTCAGGAGCCCCCGCCGATGCTGATTCCGCCACCACCCATCGTCCAACAACAGAAGCCCGTCATCGACGTGGTATTCGTGCTGGACACCACCGGCAGCATGGGTGGATTGATCCAGGCCGCCAAGGAGAAGATCTGGTCCATCGCCAGCAGCATGGCCCAGGCCCAGCCGGCCCCGCAGATCCGCATGGGCCTGGTGGCCTACCGCGACCGCGGCGACGACTACGTCACCAGGGTCATCGACCTGTCATCCAGCCTCGATACCGTCTACGCCACCCTGATGGACTTCCGCGCCGACGGCGGCGGCGACGGCCCGGAAAGCGTCAACCAGGCCTTGGCCGACGCAGTCCACAAGATCTCCTGGAGTCAGGATCCCAACGCCTACAAGGTGATCTTTCTGGTGGGAGATGCGCCGCCCCACATGGATTATCAGGACGATGTGAAATACCCGGCCAGCATCGCCGACGCAAAGGCCAAAGGCATCGTGGTCAACACCATCCAGTGCGGAAACCTGACGGAAACCACCGCCGAGTGGCAACGCATGGCGCAGTTGGGTCAAGGCAGCTATTTCGCGGTGGCCCAGTCCGGCAGCGCGGTGGCGGTAGCCAGTCCCTACGACCGGGAATTGGCGGAGCTGTCGGCCAAGCTGGACGCCACCCGGCTGTATTACGGCAGCGCCGCCGACAAGGCCAAGGCGGAGGAGAAGGAAGCGGCCGGCAGCAAGCTGCGGGCCTCCGCCTCGGTGGAATCCCAGGCGCGCCGCGCCACCTTCAACCGCTCCAAAAGCGGGGCCGCCAACCTGTTGGGCGAGAAGGAACTGGTGGAGGACGTCAGCAGCGGCAAGGTAGATGTGGGCAGGATTGCCCAGCCGGAGCTTCCCGCGGCCCTGCAAGCCGTGCCCCCCGGCGAACGCAAGGCGGAGGTGGAAAAGCTGGCTAAACAGCGCGACGAATTGAAGCGGCAGATCGACGACCTGGCCGCCAAGCGCGCCGACTATGTCCGCAAGGAAGTCGACAAGGCCGGCGGCGCCAAGGATTCCCTCGACGCCAAGATCTACGGCGCGGTGCGTGAGCAGGCCGGCAAAAAGGGCCTGAGCTATGAGGCGGCGGCGCCGGCTTATTGAGCCGGGTCGAATCTCTGTGAAACGTACCTTTTC
>VEPB01000039.1 GCA_012026715.1 Methylococcaceae bacterium
AGTTGGCGTTGTCCGGGAACTTGAAGTCAACCTGTCCGCTGAAGAACGAGGCATACAACCTCGGTACTGGCAGGGCCCGGTACTCGAAGACGTAGGCGCGCTCCCTGGCGAAGGCATCGACCAGTTCGCGGGCAAATCCCTGGTACTTTCCATCCACCTGCCCGTAGGCAGGGAGGTAGTCCTGGTTTTCGACCCCCAGAACGAAGGTCCTCCCGGCCACGGCCTGGGAGGAAAACCCGAGTGCCAGGATGCAGCCGGCGATCAGGAGTCTCATGGTCATTGGGCATCTCCGGGGAAATTCAAGCTGGCGGGTCTGGCTGGCTCGCCCTGCCACCTCTTTTCTGCAATTGTCGCATTCCAGCGGTCGAGCAAGTCGTCCCGTGTGCTGCCCGCCTTCAGCATCCCATCGCCCCGATGATGCTCGGACAGGGCCGGCAGGATGACATGGCCCATCCCGGCCCAGCCGCAATCGTCTCCACCATGGTTAGCTGTGATGTTTCAATAGGTTGTTCACCCGGAAGGTTCTGGGAAACTGGAGTTCTCGAGGCTGCAGTAACCCAGGGAACCGAACCGGATGAACAGTCATAAGAATGCCAGAACGACGTTTGCGGGGCGCAAATTGCTGGTTGAGCGAATCCGTGTGGTGGGGCTGATGCCGGCGGCCGAGGCCGCCGGCATCAGCCCGCGCACGGCGAGGAAATGGCTTCAGCGGTTCGAGGAATCCGGCGAGGCCGGCCTCATGGATCGCAGCTCGCGACCAGTGAGGACGCGCACGACCGTCAATGAAGAACTGCGGGCTCGGATCGAAGGGTTGCGCCGGGGGCGTATGCCGATGCGAACCATTGCCCAAGTGGTGGGCCGCAGCGTGGCGACGATCAGCCGTGTGCTGGCGGCTTGCGGCCTGTCCAGCCTCAAGGCGCTTGATCCCGCCAAGCCGGTGGTGCGCTATGAGCGTGCGGCGCCAGGCGAACTGCTGCACATGGATACCAAAAAGCTTGGCCGCATCGTACGCCCCAGCCATCGCGTCACCGGCAATCGGCGTGATTCCGTGGAAGGCGCCGGCTGGGAGGTCGCACACGTAGCCATCGATGACCACTCGCGGGCCGGCTTCGTCCAGATGCACGCCGACGAATGCAAGAACTCCGCCGTGACTTTCCTCAAGGCTGCCGTCGCCCACTACGCCGCCTTGGGCGTCCGCATCAAACGGCTCATCACCGACAACGGATCAGCCTATCGCTCGCGCCTGTTCGCACGTACCTGCGAAACCCTGGGTATCAAGCACAGCTTCACGCGACCCTATCGGCCGCAAACGAACGGCAAGGCCGAGCGCTTCATCCAAACCTGTCTGCGCGAATGGGCCTACGCCAGAAGCTACGCCAACAGCGCTGAGCGAACGTCCTGGCTGCCTGCCTTCCTGGCCTACTACAACAGCCGACGGCCTCACTCCGCCCTCGGCTATAAGCCTCCCGCTTCTCGCCTTGGCGGGAACAACCTATTGCAACTTAACA
>VEPB01000520.1 GCA_012026715.1 Methylococcaceae bacterium
GGCCGTTCGATCAGCGCTTTCCCCAACCGCAGCGCAATGACCCTCACTGCGAAACTGTTGCCTCGTCCCGTGAACCTGGCCACCCACGCCTTCAAACCTATCCGCCGGGGTTCGGGTGAACCTAGGCTAAAAGATATTCCTCAATCCCCAAGAAGAAAGTAAATTCTCCACAATGTGTCAGCTAATATTGCCTGCCGAGGATCGGCATAACGCCTAACCAAAACCATCCATTCAAGAGTTGATACCGGTTATTTGCAAGGCCGTTTGATCCTGGAAAGGGGTGAATAGTGAAAACCGGACCAGGGATTAGCTCACTGCATCTTGGGAGGCCTCGCCTTAAGGTAACCCTCGATCCCGATGACCGGCTTCGTCTGCTCGGGAGCTTTGGCGTTACCTAAACAAGGAGTATCACGATGAGTAAGAACTTCGACACCTACGCTGCCCAGCAAGCCTTCGGCACCGTGAACCTGGGCGACTGGAGCAACGATCAGGAAGTCCCGTGGTGGCTGGCCATCCGGATTCTTCCGGCGTTCCGCGAACTGTCGCGAGTACAGGCAGCCGTTCAGAATGCCGTGACCCTGGCAGCGCAGGATCAGTTGGGACTGGCCGCAGACGTCCTGGAAGACATCTGCCCGCCGCCCCGCAAATGGCCGCCCGGCTGGCCCCGTCCCCATGGCCCGCAGTGGTATGACGTGGTTTACGAGGTCGCCCGGTTCGCGGACTCCTTGCCGTCGGATTCGGTCCAGCGCGCCGCCGCCTTCAAGCTGCTAGACGTCGGCCTGGGGCGGTTTGGTCATCAAGAGGTCGAAAAATAGCGGAAGGAACCGCTTCACTGGCTGTCCCGGAGCGCTCCGTTCGCGGCAGCGCTCCCTCAGACAGGCGCATCACCCCCACCTCAACGGCCCGCCGCGGAACCGCGAACGGCCATCACCCCCGGGCGTTTTTCGGGACGAGCCGCCGCTACTCCCGGACCACCCGAAAACCCTGATCGTAGCTGCGCCCGGTGGGCTCGTCCCAATCGCGATCGGCAGACCGGACGTAGGGTTGCCCGTAATTCCAGGAGCCGCCCCTCACCACCAGGCGGCTGGCTTCGGCAGCGGCGCATCTCAGCTCGTTGCCGTCGTAGCCGGTCTCGGTGTAGGCCGAACAGGTCCATTCCCAGACATTGCCCAGCATGTCGTTGAGGCCAAAGCCGTTGACCCGGTACTGGCCGACCGGGGCAGTGTATTCGTGGCTGTCGTTGCACGGAAAAAACTGACCGCCGGACCAGTGGGCCTTCTTCTGGGTCTGATCCGCCACATTGGCAAAATCGCACGCGTTTTTCTCGCCGTCGCCCCAGTAACGCATGCTCGTCGTTCCCGCGCGCGCCGCGTACTCCCATTCCGCCTCGGTGGGCAGCCGGTAATGCTGCCCGGTGACGCCGCTGAGCCAGGCCGTATATGCCAAGGCATCGCGCCAACTGACGCACACCGCCGGATGCTCGTCGCCCTGCTCGAATCCGGGCCTTTGCCAATCCGTGCCGGACCGCGACTTCCACTTTCCGTCCATCACCTGGCAAGGCGCGTCGGCCACGTGGCCGGTCGCCTCTGCGAAGGTGGCGAATTGCCCCCGGGTCACTTCGTTGCGCCCAAACGCAAAACGCCTCACGTCGATCGGGTGCTGGGGCGATTCGTCCCGATTCCGCAATTTTTCGCTGGCCGGCGACCCCATGACGAAACTGCCGGCCGGGATCACCACCATCTCGGGACACAACGGGCAGTCGCGGAATATCTCCCCCGGCGACTTCCCTTGAACGCTCGTCGCGTCCGGATGGGGCGTCGGCTCAACGGTGAAGGTGATCGCACCGGAGCGCGACGGCTCGGCCACCTCGGAACCGGGCGCGGGTTTGCCGATCGGGCGTTGAGGCGCCGAAAAATGCCAATAAACCCCGAACGTGACGAGTAGCCCGGCGGCACCGAACCAAAGCGACCGGCGCCAGCGGTCTTCGACGGAGCGGCGGCGGGACCGAGGCTTTCCACCGTAACGCGCGCCCTGTGCCACTCGCGCTTCCGGCCTCAGGTGCGGCAGCGAGGATCCGGTGTCCAACTTCGACGATTCCTGAGCGGCGAAATCCTGAGCCGACGGAATCGCGCCACTCCGCTGGCCTTCCTGGTCCAATGCCCCCCCGGGCGGAAACGCGTCCGGAACCACCGCCTTGGGCGATCCATCCCATACCAACGGGGTCAAGCTTGCCAGCAACCGGTACCAACCGGATCGCGGCCGCAAGGCATCCAGGAAGGTGGCGACATCGGGCGTGCGTTCATTCCGCTGAAAGGCCAGCGCCTGCTTGAGGCCGCGCCACTGGGCTGCCCTCAGCCCCTTGATCGGCTTGGGCGCCAATCCCATATCTCGCGCCTGGCTGGCGGGACGCCGTCCGAACGGGTGTTTACCTGCGAGCAATTCGTAGGTCACGCAGGCCAGCGCATAGATGTCGTCCCGCGGGTCGGGCGGCAGCGCATACAGTTGTTCCAGGCTCGCATAGGCGGGTGTCAGCGCCCCCAGGTCGCGGGCATTGAAGACCGTGGGCTCCGGCGCGTTGCCTTCCACCCGCCCCACGGCGCAGGCGATCCCGAAATCCAGCACCTTCACCTCTCCTCCTTGGTCGATCAGCACATTGCTGGGCTTGAAGTCGGAATGGACCACACCTTTGCGGTGAGCGTAGGCCAGAGCCTGCCCCATGGATTCGATGACGGGCCACACCTGATCGAAGGGCGCGCCGCCTTCCGGCAAGTCACGGATGAACCGGCTGAGGGGCTTGCCTTCCAGACACTCCATGGACATGAAGATGTGCGGGCCGTCCCGGTCGAAATCGTAGACCGCGACGATATTCGGGTGGCTCAGCCCTTGGGTCCGCTTGGTTTCCCGCTGCAGCGCCATGAGCGCCAGGGGATTGGAGCGGAAATCCGGATTCAGCAGCTTGATCGCCACATGAGCCTGGCGGTCGTTGGCTTCCACCTTGCGCAGATCCAGCGCCTTGAAGACCGTGCCCATGCCGCCGGCACCGAGGACTTCTTCCAGAACGAATCGATGCCGCAACACCGAGCCGACCGAGGGTTCGGAATCCCCGGCCACCGGCGCCGAAGCGTCCGGCAATGCGTCGGGTTCGGCGGGATTCCGCGCGTCACCGAACCGGGTGACCGGAACTTCCGACGATGGAGCGATCGCTGGCTCACCGCCGATGGCGTTTTGCGACGGGATGTCGATGCACGCCAGCAAGCCGGCATAGTCGGAAGTGGACAAGGCGCCGGTCGCATTCTCCCGCTGCAACGCCCACAGCGCGGATTCGCGCCCTTCATCGGTTGCGGCACTGGCGCTGGCGGCCGCCCTCAAATCGACGAAATCGCCGTTCCCCGCCAGGAATTTCCGCAACGCATCATCGAAATCTTGCATGAACCGGAGCACCGTCTGGGTTGACCGGCCGATTTTATCCGAACCGCGCGACGGCCGTGAACGGCGGGACTCGGCCGATCAAACAGATAGATTCCGGCTCAAGGCCGGGCGCAGCCTGACCGCATCGCGACGCCAATGCGGGTACGCGGAGACGGGGTGTAGACCTCCCCGCTGACTTTCTTCGCCGCTGTTCCGCCTGATACGATGGCCAAGCGTCGCCGGGGCGTGCTCGCCGGCCGGGCGGCGCGCGGTCATTAACTTCAGCGAAGAGCGATCCCATGGAATATCGACGCCTCGGACAATCCGGCTTCACCGTGCCCGCCCTGAGTTTCGGCACCGCCACCTTCGGCGGCAAGGGCGAACTGTTTCAGGCCTGGGGCAGCACCGACGCCACCGAGGCGCGGCGGCTGGTGGACATCTGCCTGGATGCCGGCGTTTCCATGTTCGACAGCGCGGACATCTATTCGGCGGGCGCCGCGGAATCCATCCTCGGGGAAGCCATCAAGGGCCGGCGCGACCAAGTGCTGATTTCCACCAAGTCGACCTTTCGCTCGGGCGATGCGCCCAATGCCGTGGGTTCCTCCCGCCATCACCTCATCGCGGCCGTCGAGGCGGCCCTCCGGCGGCTGGGCACCGACTACATTGATCTGTTCCAGTTGCACGGCTATGACGCCCTGACACCCGCCGAGGAGGTTCTGTCCACGCTCGATCAGCTGGTACGGGACGGCAAGATCCGCTACCTCGGCGTCTCCAATTTCTCCGGCTGGCATTTGATGAAATCCCTGGCCGTCGCGGACCGCTACGGCTACCCC
>VEPB01000499.1 GCA_012026715.1 Methylococcaceae bacterium
GGATGCCAAAGGTGGGACAGGTCCCGCTCCAGCAGGGATCGAATAGCCATGAACGGTGGGGCAGTGATCGGGTCGGCCTTATTGTAACCGCTGGCGTCACAAGAGGCCCGGCAAGCTCGGGGTACCCGCTTGTGGCAGCGGACACCCCGGGGCGAATCTTAAGAAACGATCGAAACCTGCCAATTGTCCGCGGCGGCGGTAGAGATCTCCTCCTCCCGCAGAACCCTGGAAGCAGGACCGACGATGAGGCTGTCCGGTGCGCTTGCCACTTTGGGATTCTTTTCCGGATAGGGCAGGCTGTGCAGAAAGTGGCGCATGCAATTGAGCCGCGCCCGTTTCTTGTCGTCAGCCTTGACCACGGTCCAGGGTGCGTCGGCGGTGTCGGTGTTGAAGAACATCGCCTTCTTGGCTTCCGTGTAGTCGTCCCAGCGGTCCAGCGACTTGATGTCGATAGGGCTCAGCTTCCAGTGTTTGAGCGGATCGTCGCGACGCGCCACGAAACGCCGAAGCTGCTCCTCCCGGCTCACCGAAAACCAATACTTGAACAGCAGGATGCCGCTGTTGACCAGCATTCTTTCGAATTCCGGCGCCTGCCGCAGAAACTCGAGGTACTCCAACGGTTTGCAGAACCCCATCACCCGCTCCACGCCGGCTCGGTTGTACCAGGAGCGGTCGAAAAACACCATCTCGCCGGAGGTCGGAAAGTGGGCGATGTAGCGCTGGAAATACCACTGGCCGCGTTCCGCCTCGGTGGGTTTTTCCAGCGCCACCACCCGGGCGCTGCGAGGATTGAGGTGCTCCATGAACCGCTTGATGGTGCCGCCCTTGCCGGCGGCGTCGCGGCCCTCGAACAGGATGATGATGCGCTGACCCGTATCCCTCACCCAGCTTTGCACCTTGAGCAGTTCGATCTGCAAGTCCTTCTTCCCGCGCTCGTATTCGCGCCTCCGCACCCGCTTGGGATAGGGGTAACCCTGCGGAAGCGGCGCTTCGTCGCTGTCCTCGGCGGTGCCGTGGGGGGCAGTTGCCACCAGGCGGGCGACCGGGGCCTGGCTGATCGCGGCGATATGCGCCGCGGCTTCGGGATTCGGCGCGGGCTCGGTCGATTCGAGGGGCGCGGAAGCGGTCGTGTCCGGGGGTTCCGGAACGGTGGCGTCGCTGGTGATGGTGTTGCGGCGGTTTTGAGCCATGGCAATACTCCAGGAAAAGTCAACCGGTCAAGCGGTGAGTCTAGTCCGCTCCGCGGATGTCAAGAGCCGAACGGGAGCTCCGCCTCTGCGTTTTTGGCTCGGATGCGGCTGCCCTGGCGTCGCCAAAAACGGCAAGTATGTGAATGTTTTATATAGCTATTATGGGATCGATCCGAAACCAAAACGGGCCCGTGTCGGATCTTGAATGAAAGTGTTTGCACAGCGGAAATAGTTTTGTTAGCCTTCCGTCCGCGCCCACTTCTTTGAGCTAGATCAAACTAGCCGAATCGAAAGATGAGGTCGCAGGTGGCCTCATCACAGCGCGTACTACCAATCGTTGTATCAACCATCACAGTGAGAGGAGATAGCAATGGAAAACGAAAAAGACAACTTCTGGCTCTGGATCGGCGGCGTCATCGTGCTGACCATCGTTCTGGTCGTCATGCTGAAACAGAGAGAAAACGAAGTGAGCGGCTGGGACGGCTCTTATGCTCAGTCTGCAGCTGAAGTGGATAAGGCGCTGAACCGCAACCACATGAAAAATAACTAAAAGAAGAAAAATAAGAACAATAAAAACGGCGTGGGTGCCTAAGGCGCTCAAAAAAACATAAGCCGTTCAGGAGGATAAGAGAAACTACGATTTGGCTCCGGCGCCGGCCTAAATAAGGTCCGCCGGAGCACCTCGACGCTAGGGCGCCAAGTCCAGCCCGCAGGCCGATTCAGCGCCAGCGGATGTATTGGCCGACCGGATTCACACCGGGCTGCTCAGTGAGCCTGGTCCCAGTTCTCCCCCATTCCCACCTCAACCACTAGCGGCACGTCGAGCCGCGCCGCCTGTTCCATCAGCCCGCGAATTTGTCGCGATGCCGCTTCGGCAGCGTCTTCCCGCACTTCGAACACGAGTTCGTCGTGAACCTGCATGATCATGGTCAGCGGCGGCCGCTCCGACTGAATCCAGCCATCCACCGCGATCATCGCCTTCTTGATGATGTCCGCCGCGGTTCCCTGCATGGGCGCATTGATGGCGGTGCGCTCGGCGTATTGGCGGCGCTGGGCGTTGCGGGCGTTGATGTCGGGGATGTAGAGCCGGCGCCCGAACAGCGTCTCCACATAGCCTTGCTGGCGCGCCAGGTCGCGGGTCCGGTCCATGTAGGCCTTCACCCCGGGATAGCGCAGGAAGTAGAGGTCGACGTAGAGCTGGGCCTTTTCCCGGGTGATCCCCAGCTGTTTGGCCAGGCCGAAGGCGGACATGCCGTAGATCAATCCGAAGTTGATGGCCTTGGCGGCGCGGCGCTGGTCGGAGCTGACATCAGCCAACTCTGACTCGAAAACCTCCGCCGCGGTTGCGCGATGGATGTCCTCGCCGTCGGCAAAGGCCTTGAGCAGGCTGGCATCTCCTGAAATGTGCGCCATGATGCGCAGCTCGATCTGGGAATAATCGGCCGCCAACAGCTTGTAACCCGCGGGCGCGATGAAAGCCTGGCGGATGCGGCGGCCTTCCCGGGTGCGAACCGGGATGTTCTGCAGATTCGGGTCTGAAGAAGACAGCCGGCCAGTGGCCGCCACCGCTTGATGGTAAGAGGTGTGGACCCGCCCGCTGCGGGGATTGACCTGTTCCGGCAGCTTGTCGGCATAAGTGGACTTGAGCTTGCTCATGGACCGGTGTTCCAGGATCAGCCGTGGCAGGTCGTAGATTTCCGCCAGATCCGCCAGCACCGACTCGTCGGTGGAGGGCTGGCCGGTGGGCGTCTTCTTCACCACCGGCAGATTTAGCTTGTCGAACAAAATCATCTGGATCTGCTTCGGGCTGCCCAGATTGAACGGCTGGCCGGCCTCCTGGTAAGCCTGCTGTTCGATCTCCGCCATCCGCTGAGCCAGTTCGCTGCTTTGACTGGCCAGCATGAAGGGGTCCACCAGCACGCCGGCGCGCTCCATGCGCGACAACACCGGCACCAGCGGCATTTCGATCTCTTGATAGAGGCGTTCGAGAGCCGGGGTTTCCTGCAGCCGGGGCCATAAAGTCCGGTGCAGGCGGAGGGTCACGTCGGCATCCTCGGCGGCGTATTCCGTCGCCTGTTCGATCGCCACCTGGGAGAAGGGAATCTGCTTGGCGCCCTTGCCGGCCACGTCTTCATAATGAATGGTCCGGTGGTTCAGATAGAGCTGGGCCAAAGAATCCATGTCGTGACGGGTGGCCGTGCTGTTGTAGACATAGGACTCCAGCATGGTGTCGTGGGCAATTCCCCGCAGTTCGACGCCGTGATTGGCCAGCACATTGGCATCATATTTCAGATGTTGTCCGACCTTGGCTTTGCCCGGATCCTCCAGGAGGGGCTTCAGCTTGTCCAACACCCACTCACGCTGCAGTTGCTCCGGCGTGCCAGCGTAATCGTGGCACAGCGGCACGTAAGCCGCCTCGCCCGGCTCGATGGCGAAGGACAGGCCGACGATCTGGGCGCGGCTGTAATCGATGCTGGTGGTTTCGGTATCGAAGGCGAACAGGTCGGCGGCCTCCAGACGGGCCAGCCAGGCGTAAAAGTCGGCTTGGGTCAGCACGCAATGGTAGTGGCGCTCAAGTCCCTCTTCTTCTTTGAGAGAGACTGGGGTTAGGGCATTGGTAGCCGGAGCGACCGCTTGTGAATTCGAAGAGATTGAAGCGCTCTCGTCACCGAGTTGCTTCAGCCAGCTATTGAACTCGAACCGCTGCAATAGCTCGCGCAGCCGAACCGTATCCGCCTCGCGCCGGCTGAAGGCGTCCGGCTGCTCCTCGGGCGCCAGTTCCACGTCGCAGACGATGGTCGCCAAGCGGCGCGACAATGGAATGGTGTCCAGGCTGGACCGGAGATTCTCGCCAATCTTGCCGCCCACCTCGGAGGCCCTGGCCACCAGTTGGTCCAGGGAGCCGAAATCGTTGAGCCATTTGGACGCCGTCTTGGGTCCGCACTTGGGCACGCCGGGAATGTTGTCGGAGGTATCCCCCACCAGGGCCAGCCAATCGACGATGCGTTCCGGCGGCACCCCGAATTTCTCGATCACGCCCGCGATGTCCATGCGGGTATTGGTCATGGTGTTTTCCAGGGTGACCGATTCGTTCACCAGTTGGGCCATGTCCTTGTCGCCAGTGGAGATCACCACCCGATAACCTTGATCGACCGCGAGCCGCGTCAGCGTGCCGATGACATCGTCCGCCTCCACCCCCGGTTTCACCAGGACCGGCAGGCCCATGGCCGTCACCAGTTCCTTGAGCGGTTCGGTCTGCGCCTTCAGTTCGTCCGGCATGGGCGGGCGGTGCGCCTTGTAGGCCTCGTATTCGTCGTTGCGGAAAGTCTTGCCGGGGGCGTCGAACACCACAGCCACATGCTCCGCGGGGTAATCGACCAGCAGCCGGCGCAGCATGTTGGCGACCCCGACGATGGCGCCGGTGGGCTCGCCGCGGGAATTGGTCAGCGGCGGCAAGGCGTGGAAGGCTCTATATAAGAAGGAAGAGCCGTCGACGAGGACGAGGAACTTGGGAGTTTCGGAAGACATGGCGGGGTCCGGCGGCAACGGCGGAGGGCGCGGACGGTCGGCTTGCCCGCGGGGAATCAAGGTGTGAAAATACCGGCCCTTTACCGCCGAATCAAGGCCGCCGCAGGGCGCGCCGCGGCAAACCGATCCACCGCAACGAAACCGAGCTTGACCATGAACGACTTCTGGATTGCCCCTTCCATCCTGTCCGCCGACTTCGCCCGCCTGGGTCAAGAGGTGGTGGACGTCCTCAACGCCGGCGCCGACGTCGTTCATTTCGACGTGATGGACAACCATTACGTCCCCAACCTGACCATCGGCCCCCTGGTGTGCGACGCCCTGCGCAAGCACGGCGTGACCGCCCCCATCGATGTGCACCTGATGGTCAAGCCGGTGGACCGCATCATCCCCGATTTCATCGCGGCCGGCGCCAGCTACATCACGTTCCACCCGGAAGCCTCCGAGCACATCGACCGCAGCCTGCAGCTGATCAAGGACGGCGGCGCCAAGTGCGGCCTGGTGTTCAACCCGGCCACCCCGCTGCATTACCTGGATCACGTGATGGACAAGGTCGA
>VEPB01000262.1 GCA_012026715.1 Methylococcaceae bacterium
AACATCAAAGAACTCTCTTTGGGAGATATCTGGCGATCCGAACCAGTTAAGTTATTAAGATCCGGATTCTACGAAGCAAAATACCCTAAAATATGCAGAAATTGCACGCAATATATAAATCTCGATTTTTTTAGAACCTCCATTGGAACAAAGCAGGCCTTATCGATCGACCGACCCCGACCTAATCTAGAGTCTAATGGATAGGGTGTTCTTTGCCTTGACTGTTTCTGCTGAAGACTGAGCCAATGTCCCGGTCGACACCCGTGTTGCACATTTTGAATGGCGAGGAATACTCTGGCTTAGAGCGGGTCGTGGATGATCTATGCGAGATGTCGCCGGAATATGGCTATCAATTTCACCTGGCCCTGTTAAAACCGGGCCAGATGCAGTCCAAAATGCGATCTAGGACTGCCATTCTACACGATTGCCCCATGCGACATCGTTTTCATTGGTCCATTGCTCGGCATATTGCATCGATAGCGACAGCGCACCACTGCGAGCTTATCCATTCTCATACGATAAGGGGGGCTTTGATCGCCCATGGCGTAAAGAGAATGACCGGACTTCCGTGGGTATGTCATTTACATTGCCACTCACTCCATGACTCATCAGGCACGCTAATCAATTGCCTTAACTTCGGCTGCGAACTCGCCATTGTTCAGCGCGCCACGAAGGTTGTTTGTGTATCGCAGGCGGTTGCTGATTTTGCCAGGAAGTTCTATAGATTGAATCCCGACAAGCTGACCGTTATTCCTAACGGGGTTGCTCCCGCTGAGGCAGAAAAGAAATATGACCCTTCGGATAAACCCAAGATCCTTGCAGCGCTTGGCCTTTTCAGACCCAACAAAGGCATAGAATTTATTGTTCTAGCGCTCAGAACCCTGATTGACTCAGGTTACCCGGTCAGGCTCAAGGTCATAGGTGGATTCGCCGACCCGGGTTACGAAGCGTGGATCAGAAAACTGGTTGCCGATCTTAGCCTGCAGAACCAGGTTGAGTTTCTGGGCTTTGTTGCAAATGTTACCGCTGTTCTGCAGCAGTGCGATATTCTGGTATTCAGCACGCTACGGGCTGAGGGCATGCCATTGGCGGTACTTGAATGCATGGCCACGGGAGTGGCGGTTGTCGCTACGGATATCCCAGGAGTCACGGAATTGCTGACCAATGGTGCGGGCATCCTTGTTTCGCCGAAGAGTTCAGCTGCTTTATGCCGAGGCATCGAAGCGTTGCTAACGAACCCCACGCTGTACCGAGCAATATCCACCGAAGCGCGTAACCGGCAGCGCAAGTTCTATTCGGTGCAGTCGATGGGGACATCTATTTTTGATTGTTATAACCGGATATTGACACTGAATAAAACTGACCGCACACACGCAGACATTCCAGAGCCGAGCTGACCGACCTTCATACCATCCTCTCCAGTTTTCGGCGGGCGATAAACCCAATCCGCTTTGTAACCCATGTCCGCACAGCGTCTCGTGCCGGCCGTGTCGGCGCCGAAGCAGGTTCGGCGAGGGCTGGATTGTCGATGCCCCGTTGAACACCAACAACCCATCCGAAGGGAGCGTTTGACGCACGGCCGTTAAGCAACATTTCGCCCAATCGCCGCCCAACAATAAGGCAATGCCCCCAGTAATGGTGCATGAAGTCGGTGGCTTGCCGTAGGCTGCTCCCCTTTCAGTCGGCAACGTGCTGAAAATGCTGGACACCTAAGGTCGCAACATTCTTGGCAGCGATATTGCATTGTGAAGCTCATGGTATGCCAACGTCGGCGTACCGTTCCGACAAAGGCGTCTGGGGAACATCACAGGTTCGGTGGTGTTCGCCGGACGCCTTTTTTTTGCCCGAAGCTTGCTCGGGCTCACTCGTTTTCGCGGAGTACACCGATGAGATTCAAAGAATTCAAAGAGGCCGGACATTGGCCGACACTACTTTCGGCATTCCTGTATTTCGACGTGTCGTTCATGGTCTGGGTCATGCTTGGCCCGCTATCGCTCTATATCACCAAGGACCTCGGAATCCCGGTCTCCGAGAAATTCACCATCGTCGCCATTCCGATCCTGTCGGGCGCCGGTTTCCGTCTCATCCTGGGTTCCCTCGCCGACCATTGGGGCGCCAAGATCACTGGGATACTCGCCCAACTGCTGGTGATTGCCGGCATGGTCTATGTCTTCCTGTTCGGCCTCCATTCCAAACTGGAGCTGGAACTGCTGGGGTTGCTGCTTGGGGTAGCGGGGGCGAGTTTCGCGGTTGCCTTGCCGCAAGCCAGCCGCTGGTACCCCCCCAAATTCCAGGGGGTGGTGATGGGGATCGCCGGAGCCGGCAACATGGGCGTCGTGCTGGATTCGATGATCGTCCCGGTATTGGCCGAGAAATTCGGCTGGCAGCCGGTGTTCGGCTTCCTGGCGATCCCCCTGGTCGCCGTCCTGATCCTTTATATCATTCTGGTGAAGGATGCTCCGGGCCAGCGCGCCCCGGTCACCTGGTCCAACTATGCGACCGTGTTGAAAGATAGCGACAGCTGGTGGTTCATGTTCTTCTATTCCATCACCTTCGGCGGTTTCGTCGGCCTGGGCAATGCCCTGCCCCTCTATTTCACCAACTGGTATCACGTCTCCGGGGTGGCGGCCGGCCTGATGGCGGCGATCGTGGTGTTCGCCGGCTCCATGTTCCGGCCTTTGGGCGGCTACCTCGCCGACCGAATGGGCGGCATCCGGATCTTGCAGTTCCTGTTCTTCGCGGTGTCGATCTGCTATCTGGCGATCTCGTTCATGCCGGAAGGACCGCTGGCTCCGGCTGCACTAGCGGATGCGAAGGTGGCGGGATGGGGCTTTCTGGAACTGCCGCCGATCGCCTGGGGCGCAGTGGCCATCTTCTTCTTCGGCACCCTGGCGCTGGGCATGGGCAACGGCTCGGTGTTCCAACTGGTTCCACTCCGCTTCCGCCAGGAAATCGGCGTCGTCACCGGCCTGGGCGGCTGCGCCGGCGGCGTTGGAGGCTTTTTCCTCGCCAAGACCCTGGGCATTTCCTGGGAGCTGCAACACGGTTTCAGCCTGGGCTTCAGCGTGTTCGCACTTCTTCCCCTACTGGGTCTCGGCGGCCTGGTCATGGTCAAACGGCGCTGGCGTACCACCTGGGGCGCCGTGTCGGGAGCTCGGGTATGAAGTTGTCGGTATGCTGGGCGCATCGCAGGCGATCGGGCGGTTCGCCAGTGGATGACTGATTCAGTACTGAGCATTCGTGCGGCTTACGCGTCCCGTCAGGGGCGCCGGCCGGACAACCAGGACTTCGCCGGCATCAGCCAGCCGCGGGATCGTGAGCTGGCTTTGCACGGCGCGGTTCTGGCCGTGGCGGACGGTATGGGCGGCGCGGCCGGCGGCCGGGTCGCCGCCGAACTGTGCGTGCGCTGTTTCCTGGAAGCCTGGTACGCACTGCCGGAAACCTTGGGCATGGAGAACCGGGTGGCGCGGGCACTGGTTTCGGTCAACCGCTGGATCCACGACCTCGGCCGGCGCGCGCCCGAACTGGCCGGGATGGGCTGCACCTTCAGCGCGCTCATCCTGCGCGGCCGCCGCGCCTACCTCGTGCACGTGGGGGATTCCCGCGTCTACCGGCTGCGGGGCGACAGCGTCGAGCAACTATCGGAAGACCACAATCTCAGCGGTCCTGACCGCCGCCACATTCTCTCCCGGGCGAGCGGCCTGGACGCCGATCTGCGCAGCGATTTCCAGGAAATCCCCCTCGAACCCCACGACCGCTTTCTGCTGTGCAGCGACGGGCTGTACGAGGCGCTCCGGCCAGCTGAGATCGGCCGGATCCTGATGGAGCGGACCACCGCGGAAGCCACCGCAGCGACGCTCGCCGACCATGCCCTGGACCAGGGTGGCGGCGACAACATCACCGCCTTGGTGGGGGATGTCCTCAGCCTTCCGGAAGCCGACCGCCGCTCCATTCGCGATTACATCGCGGCGTTGTCGCTGCGGGAGGTGCCGCCGGCCGGCTCCGCCGTCGACGGCTTCCTGCTGAAGCAGCGCCTTTCCACCGGCCGATACAGCGTGTTGTTCCTGGCCGAAGACCTGCTTGACCGCCGGACCGTGGTGCTGAAGTTTCCTCAACCGCGGGTCGCAACGGAACAGGAATACTGCGACGCCTTCCTGCGCGAAGCCTGGATCGGAGCACGCGCGCGCAGCCACTGGGTCGCCGAAGTGCTGGAGCAGCCGGCCAGCCGCCAGTCCTGCCTGTATTCCGTGATGCCCCACTATCCCGGTCGCACCCTCGAACAACATC
>VEPB01000408.1 GCA_012026715.1 Methylococcaceae bacterium
AAGGTCGAAGGACTGTACCAAATGCGCCCGATGCCAAAACGTACCGAGGCGCTGATGAAAGACAGGTATGGATTTGAGGATCCGGCGGATTGGTCGCAGGGAGAAGCTGATGGGAGTCCAACGCTATATATCGGAGGTCCGGAGAACGGTTTTGTCTACTTTGAAAGCTCTCAATCGCCCGAAGAAATCGTCAATAAGACAGAAGTGGTTCGATGGGATGTTAGGGCTACTAGTGACTCGGCTAACCCTAGGTATTGGAGATACGACAATTACGACTATACGATAAGCGATAGGGGGCCAGTGGCCACGCCGAAGAATGAACTTGCTGCTAGTTACGGCTATACATGGAGGGGGGTTCGTAGTTTACGAGACCGAGAGTTTGGCATTGCCGGTGGGGAATTAATTATCCTGGATCTTAGGACGATGGAAGTTCTCGCAGTCCGGAAGAGTTTTTCAGTTGCAAAAATTCATGTAACAGGCGGTTTGAATTGGGAGTTTTCGTATTTTTGTCCAGCCTCATTGAGGCCATTGAGGCGGGAACGCGTTGTGAACAAACTCTACTATCCATTTTCTTTTATTTTTCAGGTATTGCGGCCAATCAACTTTAATCGATCTGCGCCTTAAACAAGTGCATAGTGGGAAAGGAGGGTATGGATATGATAAACAGAAATATTCTGGATTTTGCGCTTCTTCAAAGCGGGGCCGAATGTTATTTGGATCAGGTCGATGATTTTAATAATGGACCAAGAATAAGGCAAATTCTGCGAGCAGGTAATAATCATCCTGAGCAAACAGATCAGTCTGATATTGATCCATTGCTCTCAGGTGCTACTAGGTTTACTCCTGTTCAAGCACAGTGGTTTACCGACAACTACCGCGTCGTCAGCCACTACCCCAGCGACGCATCCGGATTCTCTTGCACGCTTTTCCAGAACAACTCTACCTACGAATATACCCTTTCCTTTAGAAGTACCGAATATCAGCTCAAATCTTCGGGCGGTGATTGGGAGAGGGATGGCATCGACGGCGCCGATGGCGATATAAGTGGTTACGGATTCGCCTTGGGCCAGCTGTCGAGCATGGAGACGTTCTATCACTACCTCAAGCAGGGAAAAACTTGGAATGGCGTGACGCGGCAGTGGGAAGCCAATCCGGGCGTCGCGGATTTTGCCTCGGGTACGCCAGTGTTGAATTTGACCGGTTACAGCCTTGGGGCGCATCTGTCGACGGCGTTTACCTTGATGCATTGGTACGATGTGGCCAATACCTACAACTTCAACGCTGCCGGAGTTGGAGGACTGGGTGCCGATAACGGTGTTCCCACCGGTAACGGTATTTCGGCTCTGGTCGAGATTTACGACACGCTCATGAGTTATCGGTTGGGGGAGCCGGTACCGACCGACAGTTGGTGGAATGATCTCGTCGTTTCATCGCCGTATCTGGATACGTTGCAGTCGATTCAGGGAAAGACTTATACCAACGTGTACAAAAATCCATTGCATGGCGTGGTGATGGATTTGCTGGCGCCGCTGATGTATCCCGCTGGAATTACCGGATTGGGCGGCCTTCGCTTTTCCGACTCGGGCTGGAACTGGCTCACGAGCCATGGGTATGGGCCGTTGAATCGCGACCCCGACCAATTTACCAGCGACCTGTTCCAGGTCGACGGCTGGGCTACCAAGATTCATCAGGTCTATGGCCACGGCGCGTTTTTCGATCCGGAACTGGTTGCCAATGGGGGATATCACGCTACTCCGGAGGGGGTATGGATCGAGGATCTGCCGACATCCCGCGGTCTGGGCGTGTTGGAGTTGGCGGGTACGTCCATCCGGGATCTGGTCGGAGATTATGGCGAAACCCACAGCATCACGCCGCTCATCGATTCCCTGACGGTATTCGATCTGCTTCAGACGATTCAGCCGGATCTCGATCAGCATTCATACGCCGATATCATGGCCGCGATGGCGAACAGCCGTCACGCGCTACCGCCAAATCCCATGGAGACGGCGATCGCCGAGGGACTGGCGCAGTTCGGAGGAAAGTTTCCCGGACTGGGCAAGCTATTCACGGTCGACACGATCTATGACGCGGATGCTCTGGAAAATCTGGTCAATGCCTTGACCCAACTGTTTGCCGGAAGTAATCCGCGGCTTACTCCGGATTATTCTGCGACCGGATATGCCAATCTCGAAAAACGCGAGCAGTTGCATGTTGCCATTGCGGATCTGAAAACGACGATCGGAAACCTGCCGCCGATAGGACTGATCAGCCTGATCGGGATGAGTCCCAGCGACATGGCCGACAAAGCCACCCAGCAGGATGCGGAGGGGATGGCCTATCGCTATGCGCTGACCAAGCTCAATCCGTTCGTGGTGGTCGGATTGAACTATGGCGCTCATAACGCCGACGGGCAGTTGGAAGTGTACGACCCTAAGACCGGGGAGGGCGTGCTGTCGGAACAGTATCTGGCCGATCGGGCCGCATTGCTGTCGTGGAAGTTGTTGTATGACACCGGTAAGCGCGACAGTAACGACGTTGCCCTCAACGTCGGCGACAAATCCTATGACGAGTCCTGGGACAGCAATGCCAGCGGAAATTGGGACTACGTGGATCGAAGTCACCCCGGCGAGCAACCGCTGACTTTGGAGATTGACGGTGCCGGGCTTTCGCGCTACGACCACCAGATCGTGTTCGGGAACCTGGTCTCCGAAACCCTTAGCGGAAGCGGCGACGACGATCATCTCTACGGCATGGCCGGCAACGATGAACTGACCGGCGATGCCGGCAACGATTTTTTGGAGGGTGGCGCCGACGACGATACCCTGGCGGGGGACGAGGGCGCCGATACCCTGGACGGCGGCAGCGGTGACGATCGGCTCGAAGGCGGTAAGGACAACGATCTGTTGCGAGGCGGCCTTGGGACCGATACCTATGTTTACGCCAGCGGCGACGGGCTCGATATCGTCGACGATTGCGACGGTTCCGGGATGCTGATGGTCGCGGGTGCCGCGCTGACGCTGGACGGCGCGGAGAAATTCGGCCCGGACTGCTGGCGCTCGGCCGACAAGAACTACGAGTTCATCCTGAATGCGGCCGACGCCAACGGAAACCGCGATCTGTTCATCTGCGCCGGTTCCGCCAATTCAAACGCCGTGAGTTTGGTCGTCGATCACTTTCACAGCGGTGACCTTGGATTGTCGCTCCCCGACGGAGATCTGCCGGTTACCCCTCCCGCCCCGTCCACCGACCTGATCGGAGATCGGACGCCGATCGACAGCGACAAATCCAGGCCCGGCATACAGGAACGCAAGGACAGCGCCGGCAACGTGGTGACTGATCCCGAGCAACCTGAGCCCGGCCGCAAAGACTCACTGTATGGCGCCAACGACAAGGACGATCGGCTAGCCGGGCTGGGCGGGTCCGACCGACTGGAAGGCAAGGGCGGCAACGATCTCCTGGAAGGCGGAACCGAGCGGGACAATCTCCTCGCCGGCGACGGCAACGATGTGCTCTATGGTGGCGAGCGGGTCGACTTCGGTTCCGCCGCCGAATTTCGCCTGTTCGGCGGTGAGACCGGCGACGGCAGCTACGGCGATTTCCTGTCGGCAGCCGCCGGCGACGACACCCTGGTCGGCAGCGCTCAGTCCGACGCCCTGATGGGCGGGGAAGGCGACGATGTCCTGCTGGGTGGGGCCGGCCACGACGTGTTGTTCGGCGACGCCACGTATGAGGTGGCCGACCCGGAATTCGAATGGACCCTCAGAGGGCTGCCGGAAGCCTATCCCGCCGCGGATGAGGATACGCCGGGTTGGGGCAACGGCGTGGGGCTGGGGACGGTCAAGGGAGACTTGGACTCCGGTTCTGGCGGACGCGATCAGATTTTCGGAGGCAGCGGCGGGGATTGGATCATCGCCGGGCGCGGCAACGATATCGTCTACGGCGAGAGCGGAATGGATGCCATCGATGGCGGACCGGGGAGCGATGTTCTGTATGGCGGCGAGGACGACGACAGCATCCTCGGCGATCTCAGCGCCGGTGGCTTGACCGACTATGGATCGGACTACATCGACCTGGGCGGCGGCACCGCGAACCAATCCGCCAAGGGCGACGGCGGCAACGATGTCATCATTGGGGGCGAAACCGCCGACCTGTTGGAAGGCGACGACGTTCGTGCAGGAGCGGCAGACTACCATGGTGCCGATTTCGTCGACGGAAAGGGCGGCAACGACACCATCTACGGGGAAGGTGAAAGCGACCAGCTCTTTGGCGGCGATGGCGACGACATCATCCGGGGGGACTCCAGCACGGGCCAGATCGCCGCGGAGTACCAAGGCGATGACTACATCGAGGGTGGTTCCGGTGACGATAAAGTGGCTGGCGATGGCGGAGCCGACACGATCTATGGCGGTTCCGGCGCTGACTTTCTGTTCGGCGATGCGCCGGATGTCGCCGCCGAAGCTCAAGGCGACGACGTGTTGTACGGCGAGGCGGGCGCCGACCAGCTTTATGGCGGGGGCGGTTCCGACTTGCTGGACGGTGGTGACGACGCGGATTTGCTGGTGGGCGGCGACGGTGGCGACAGCCTCGTGGGCGGGCTGGGCGATGACGAACTGCAGGGGAACGACGGCAACGACCGGCTCGATGGGGGCAGCGGCGACGATCGGCTGTTCGGACAAGGGGGCGACGACACCCTGCTGGGAGGCCTGGGTTCGGATGTCCTGGTGGGGGATGCCGGTAACGACCGCCTGAGCGGCGGCGTCGGCAGCGACTCCCTGTTCGGTGGGGAGGGCAACGACACCTTGTCCGGTGGTGCCGGCCGCGATCTCTATATCTACAACCTCGGCGACGGCGAAGACGTCATCGAGGATTTCGTCGGTTCGGGCAGCGGCGGATTACCCGGCAATCCGGATAACGGCATCGGCAACATCCTTCAACTGGGCTCGGGGATACTGCGCAAGGACATCAGCCTCGGAGTCGGTTCGCTGTTGGTCAAGCTTTCCGGTGGAGGCGCGATTCATATCGCGGGTTTCGATGTCGATCAACCGCTCGCCAATCCGGTCATCGACACCTTTGGTTTTGCCGATGGCAGCAGCATCGGCTTGAAAGAGCTGGTGGCCCAAGGCTTCGATATTGTCGGCAGCGCGAACTCCGATCAGCTGCGGGGCACCGCGTTCGGCGACAGGATCCAGGGTCTCGGCGGCGCCGATTACCTGTTCGCCGGTGCTGGGGATGATCGGTTGGATGGAGCCGGCGGGAACGACAGCCTGGACGGCGGCGAGGGTAATGACACCCTGATCGGAGGCCAGGGGGACGACCAATACTGGGTGGACAGCCTCGCCGATGAGGTGGTGGAGTCGGAAGAATCCGGGCACGACACGGTCAAGACCGCGCTGGATGGCTACGTGTTGGGCAGCAATCTGGAGAACCTGTGGCTGGACTTCGGCGCGGTGACCGGAACGGGCAATGCCGCGGCCAATGAATTGAAGGGCAATGGCGCGGCCAACCGGTTGTTCGGACTTGCCGGAAACGACAGCCTGGATGGCGCGGGCGGCAACGATGTGCTGGCGGGGGGCGACGGGGACGACGCTTACCGGTTCGGCCATGGCTACGGCGAAGACAGCGTGATGGACAGCGGCGGAGCCGACGACCGGGTCCAGCTGGGGGGCGGAGCGACGGTCGCCGAGGTGGTTCTCTCCCGGGCGGGGAACGATGTCGTGGTTGCCCTCGCCGGAGGCAAGGATCGCCTGATCATGAAGGACTGGTATCTGGACGGAAGCCGGATCGAGCACGTCGATTTTGCCGATGGCTCCAGTCTCGATGGCGCCGCCATCGAACGCTTGCTCGCCCCGCCTTTGACGGTCCAGGACGATGCGGTGGCTCTGGATGAGGATGCCGTCACGGCGGCGGAAGGCAATGTCCTGGCCAACGACGGTGTCGCCGACGGACTCGTCCTGTCGGTCGGCAACCCGGGGCAATACCCAGGTGGCTTCGGAACTTTGGATTTGGCAACCGACGGCCGTTTCAGTTACGGTCTGAAGGTGGATTCAGCCACGGTGCAAGGGCTCAGGGAAGGGCAGCAGGTGGAAGACCGGTTTGCCTACAGCGCGATCGAGCAAGTCCCCGGCAATCCGAGACAGGCCGAGGCCGAGCTGGTCGTGACCGTGACCGGCCGCAACGATGCCCCGGTGGCGCTGGCCGATGCGGTGGAAATCTCCGAGGACGCCGCCGAAGCTGTTTCCGGCAACCTGTTGGTCAACGACAGCGATCCCGATCTTGGCAGTGTGCTGAAAATCGTGAATCCGGGCTCCATGGCGGGGCGTTACGGTAGCCTGATCGTGACCGGAAATGGCGACTACAGCTATCGGCTGGATCCGGTCAAGGTTCAGGGCCTGGCTGCCGGTGAGACGGTGGCCGAGAGCTTCTCCTATCGAGTGGCGGATGATGAGACCGTGCCGCTGATTGCCTCGTCGAACCTGATGGTGACGATCGTCGGAGCCAATGATGCCCCGCTGGTTGCCCATGAGCTGTTGGATCAGGTCGGCCAGACCGGGCGGCCACTCAGTTTTGCAGTCCCCGCTGACGCCTTTGCCGACCCGGATGGCACCGATACGCTGACCTTGTCCGCCAGCCTGGCCGGTGGCGGTGCCTTGCCGGCATGGCTTGCTTTTGATCCGGCGACCGCCACGTTTCACGGTACCCCGCCCGGCACGGCTGCCGGGGCGATCGAGCTGGCCGTAACGGCCACCGACAGCCAGGGTCTTGCGGTTTCCGACAGTTTCAGCCTCACGATCTCGGTAGGTTCCGAAACCGGTATCGAACGGATCGGAACCCGGCGTGCCGACCTGCTGTGGGGGTCCGAAGGCGATGACAGTCTGTGGGGGTTGGGCGGTCCTGATGCGTTGATCGGAGGCGAAGGCAACGATTTCCTGGATGGGGGCAGCGGCAACGCCTGGCTGATGGGGCAGGGCGGCGCTGACGTACTGGACGGCGGTTCCGGCCGCGATTGGCTGATGGGCGGCGACGGCGGCGACGTGCTGCGCGGAGGCGCTGGAGGCGATCAGTTGGTCGGGGGCATGGGGGCGGACGTGTTCGATTGCCGCGATTTTGCGGGGACGAAAGATCGTGTTCTGGATTTCGGCGAGGGTGGCGGCAATACCGTCAGCTTCGACAATAGCCCTGATTTGTCGGGTATCGACGGTGACGTGCTGGTGCTTGGCTACGGCGATCTGGAAACCTTGGCGGGCGGCACTTGGGTGGGGGGCACGCCGCCTTCGGGCGGGCGCTATTCGACATTGGCCGATGCCGATCTGGCGGTCAACGCCGGGGGGCGGTCTGAGGCCCCCCGCGCGCAGTTAGTCTATGACACCCGGTCCGGGCTGTTGTCCTTTGATCCTGACGGTACCGGCAGTCAGCCGGCTGTTCCGGTTGCGCTGTTGGGTACCTGGGAGCATCCGGCGTTGGCCGCTCAGGAAATCGTGATCGCAGCGTAAAGCTTGGCCCGCTGCGGGCGTTATTCGGCGGCGGTATTGAAATCCACGCCGAGCACGGACCAGTTGCCGGCATCGCCCATGTCGCCGCCTGCGAACTTGATCTTGCAGGCGTATTTCCTGTCGACCAGGCCGCTTTCCGAGCTGACGCCGACATGGGAACGGATCAGGTAGGTCTTGCCGCCCAATGCCCAGGCCTCGTATTCGGCGTCGGCGAAACGGCTGCCGTCCGGAACGTGGTTGGCTTCCTTCATGGCGGATTTGCACTGGTCGAAAGCGAAGCCGGTGCGCTCGTTGCTGATTTTTCCCAACTCCTCGGACTCGTCTTCTTTTTCGAAGAACAGATCCGACTTCGCGACGTCCATGACTAACGGGACGATGATCTTGTTGAGGCTGGCGTAGAGACCCACAATGAACAGGATGAACAAGGGGATGGAATAAATTTTCGGCATATTTTTGAACATGCTGTGTTACCGCGGCTGGGCTGGTTCGATTGAGTCGGGGCCGGGAAGGCAGGGAGGACGAGCGTTGGGGTGTGGCGGAATTCTTGCCCGCTAAACCCCGCAGATTTTGAGGCAGCTTGACTCAAATGTATATAGTCCGGGAGCCTGCCGGGTAGGAGTGATGGGGAGATGAAGAAGTTCCGGCCGGTGTTTGAAAAATGGACGACCGTTTTTATCATGTCCGCTTCGAGCGTTTCCGGAGAGCGTTGTGAAAAATCGTGTGTGGTTGTTCGTGGTGTCGGTCGTGATCCTATGCCTTGACGGATGCAATATGTGGTCCGGACTCGGGCGCGACGTCCAAGAGGTCGGCAGGCGCATGGAACGGCAGGGAGAAGGAAGGAGAGGCTGAGGCGGATCGCCCCGGGAGGGGCTGTGGCCTGTGCGGGACTAGCCGAACAGGCCCTGTAACCGCCAGGATTCGGGGCTGGCCAGATCGCGGTAAAGCCACCAGCGCCGGCCCTGGGCAGCGGTGGCGGTGCGGTAGTCGCGGCGAATGGGCTGATCGTCCCACCAGCCGGTTTCTATGCGTTCGGTGCCCGGTTCTAGTGTCAGCGAGCGGAGCGATGCCGGCTTGGGGTGGGGCAATAGCCACAGCGGTCGAATCGCGCCGGGAGGCGGGGCGGCAACCGGGATGTCCCTCTCGGCTAGCCGGAGGGACTGTTCCGGACGGTAGTCGGCGATGCTGGCAAAGGAACGGATGGCATTCCGATCGAGCCGGGATGACAGGGTTTCCAGCAGGCGTTGCCAGGAACCGTCGGTGCCTGGGCGGGCGCCGAACAGATCGATGACTTCCGGGATCAGAGGCTGGATCTGCTCGGTTTGCAGCGCGATACTCCTGACGGGCCCCGGCAGGCTGGTCTTCCCCAGTTGTTCCATCAGCAAGGCCAGCAGATGGCCTCGGTCGCGGGTGGGTCGGCGTAGTTCCAGCGTCACCGGGGTTGGCGGCATGCCCCCATGATTCAGATGCAGGCTACAGCGCGCCACGGCATGATCGCCGGACGCCAGGAAGTCCAGCATCTGCCCGGCCAATCGTTCCACCACCGGCCAATAGTGGCTCAGGGTGGTGGTTTCCAGGGGAAGTTCCAGTTCGGCGCTGAAGCTGGGCGGGATTCGATGCGGTTGGGGCAGATCGAGACCCAGGCCGGTGGCTCGGTCCAGCAGGTCCGGCAATTGGCGGCCGTAGCGTTTGCGCAGCCCTTCCGGCGGCAGCCGCCACAGATCCCGCAGCGACTTCAACCCTGCCTGATCCAGCCGGTAGAGGATCTTCGGTTCCAGGGGAAGGGTGGCAATCGCCAGGTTGCCCAGGGCGGAACGCAGCTCCAGTCGGGATTCGACGGTTTGCTCCAATCCGTTGGATGCCAGCAGCCAGGCGGCGAAACTCGACGGCGCCACCGCCAGCCGGCAGTCATGCCCTTGCGTTTTCAGTAATTCCCGCAGCGCGGTTGTGATCGCTGCCAAGCCCCCGAACAGTTTGAGGCTGCCGCGGATTTCCAGGACCAGGCTGGACGGGTAGTCCAGCCCCACCCAGGGCGTGAAGCGCTGGGCCAAACCAGCCAGGCGGGCGAGGATGATTTGTTCCAGGCTCGGATCGCGGCGGTGAATCTGCAAATGCGGGCAGAGTGCCAGGGCGGTGGTGAGATCGGTGCCGGGCGCCAGGCCGAAGTTCCCGGCGATTTCGTTGATCAGGATAATCCGCGGCTGCCCCTTTGTTTCGTCGATGACGGCCTGGGGGCAAGCATTCCGGCTGGCATTCGGAGCGATCGCTTCGAGCGCCAGATGGGGCAGATGGCAGCACAGCCACAGCGGTCCCTTTTCCGGTTCTCGATGAGAGGTCGGAGCAGGGGGGGGCGGCAGCTGACGGGCGAGCGCGGGCATGGCAGGAGTTTACCGAACTTTTCGGGCTTGGTAAGGGTAAAGCCGTTCGGATCATGAAGCGCAACCTTAGGGGCCGCTGATTTATTCAGCGGCGTCCACGTGCGGGGATGCACCGCCAAAATCGGAGATTGTAAGTTGCTGTTTTTTGAGTCACCGGGAAGCCGCGTTTTCCGGTGGCGGACGCTGAAAAATCCAGGATGGATTTATTCAGTGCTTCCCTGAGGATCGCAGGGACGGGTCAGCCGTTCCAGTTCAGTCAGGATTTCCAGGGCCTGGCTCCGGTCTGCTCCGCACATTTCCGCCGAGGGTTGCAGGCCGGCGCAGCACAGCGGGCGGGCGGCCGATCCGAAGATGCGGCAGCGCAGTTGCTCATCCAGCTGAATACAGGGCAGCCCTGCCGGTTTACCCTTCGGCATGCCGGGGATGGCGCTGGAGATGGACGGTGCGATGCAGCAGGCTCCGCAGGCTTGCCGGCATTTCATGGTTCAATCCCTTGGCAGGAATCCGGCCAAGCCCAGTCCTTCCACCCGCTGCCTCAGGTCCGTGAGCGCTCTCCCGTCGTATGGGATGGCCGGATGCCTGCCCCAAACCGGCGCCGGCCAGGTCGCATCGGCCTGATAACGAACCACGTGGTGGATATGCAGTTGGGGCACCAGGTTGCCGATGGCTGCGATGTTGAGCTTGTCCGCTGCGAAATCGGCCGCCAAGGCTTCTGCCAAGCTGCAGGATTCCGACCACAGTTGTCGGCGGTCAGCCTCGGCCAGCTGGAATATCTCGCGAATGCCGGGTCGTCGCGGAACCAGGATGAACCAGGGATAGCGGCTGTCGTTCATCAACAACAGCAGGCTGAGCGGAAATTGGCCAAGGATGACGCAGTCTTGCTTCAACCTGGGGTCGAGTTCAAACACGGTTTCCGGTTCTTTCATGGATTTGGCACTGGGGCTGGCCGGGTCAGGAACATGGCGTCGCCATAACTGAAAAACCGGTACTCCTGGCTGATGGCGTGGTGGTAAGCCGCCATGACCGTGTCGTAGCCGGCGAAGGCGCACACCAAGGCCAGCAGGGTGGATTCCGGCAGATGGAAATTGGTGAGCAGGGCATCGACGCAGCGGAAAGGGAAACCGGGGCGGATGAACAATCGCGTTTCGCCGCGGTATGGCGCCAACTGCCCCCCGAGTGCGGCAGTTTCCAGGCTGCGAATCGCGGTGGTGCCTACTGCGACCACCCGGTTGCCCCGTCGGTGGGCACGCTCCACGGCGGCGACAGTATCGGCGCCGACTTCGCAAAATTCCGCATGCATGCGGTGCTCGTCCAGGGATTCCGTGCGTAGCGGCTGGAAGGTGCCGCTGCCGACATGAAGGGTGACTCGGGTGGCCTCGATTCCCAGGGCAGCGAGCCGTTCCAGCATGGCTTGATCGAAATGCAGGCCGGCGGTGGGGGCCGCGACCGCTCCGGGATTGCTGCCGAATACCGTCTGGTAACGCTCCCGGTCGAAGGGTTCGTCGTTCCGCTGAATATAGGGCGGTAGCGGCATGTGCCCGATCTGTTCCAGCAACACGGGCAATTCCGGGCCCTGCGTATCGAATTCCAGCAGAAACAAGTCGGTATCCCGTTCGATCACCCGGCAGCGGTGACTGCCTTGCAGGATGAGCTCGGCGCCGGGTTTGGGCGATTTGCTGGCTTTCACGTGGGCCCAGGCCCGAAAAGCTCCGACCAGGCGTTCGACCAGAATTTCAATGCGCCCGCCGCTGGCTTTGTGGCCATGGAGCCGCGCCGGGATGACCCGGGTGGCGTTGAATACCAGAAGATCGCCCGGTTTCAGCAGGTCTGGCAGGTCGCCGAAATGCCGGTCTGACCAGGCGTTCGTGGCACCGTCAACGACCAGCAATCGGCTGGCGCCACGTTGCGCCAATGGACGCTGGGCGATCAACCGTTCCGGCAAGTCGTAGTGGAGGTCGCTTCGGGAAATCGGCCGGTTGCCGATGGGGTCGGCGGCCGCGGCGATTGATTGAGGCATCGCTGGTTGTGGGGACGGCTGTCGTTGATGGGCGACGTGTTTGGTTTGATGGGAGCGGGTAGCGCTTGATTTTCCGGTCGATACGGGGCTGGTGCAATCCTTGCTCATCCAAATACGCTCAACGGGTCCGGGTACTGTCTATGCGAGACCGTGAACTTCATTGCAATACAACCGTCTGTAGCGGCTAAAATAAACCATCGATTCTGTGTCACTAATCCTGTTTAACTTCGAGAGGCTATCATGACGTTCCGTCCAGTCCTGGTCCTGGTTACCGCATTGACCACAACTTCCCTGACGGCCGTTGCCGCCCCTTCGCCGGAATCTGCCGCCGGGGCTACCGTTCGGCAGTTGGTGCTGGGCATCCAGACCCCGTCCGAATGGCCGAGCATCCCGCATCAATACATTGGCAGCGTGGTTCAGACAACCCGGACCGGCAGTGCCGCGGACGATGCAGTCGTGCTGAGCCGGCGGCTGGACGCCACCCTGACCATGAACAGCGACAGGATCATGGACGATACGGTTCCCGCGACCGAGCTGACCCTCAACATTACCCGCAACGGTGAGTTGATCGCCAAGTGCGTGCTGGATCTGGGACATTCTCTGGGAAGTCCGGAACCCCAGGTCAACGACTATCACCTGGTGTTGACCGAGCGCAGCGACGCTCCCTTGCAGGCCACCAGCGGCAACTGTTCCACCATCGATAGTTCCGGGGCAGTCGCCCAGGGCATGCCCAAGCTCACCGAAACCGATGTCGTGCGGCTGGATACGGCCGGCTTGACGCTTCAGTCATTGGTAGCCGCCGCGCCGTAATGGCGTCGGCGTTCTGCCGGTTCCTTCCTAACCCCGCAGTTTTTCCAGCAACTGTTCCAGTGGCGTGTCGGTCAGGAGTTGCCAGGCGGTGACGCCGGCAAAGCCGAGGAAGAGCACGCCACTGATCCGGTGCAGCCAGTGCAGCGGAATGCGTTGGAGGATGGTGCGCCCGGCCCAAACGCCCAAGGCTGAGGTGGTCAGCAAGGCCAGGGTGGCGCCGGTCCATACCGGTGCCGGAGGAATCGCCGCGCCCAAGGCGGCCACGGCCAGCTGGGTCTTGTCGCCGAATTCGGCTGCGAAGATCATCAGAAAGGTCGTGATGAAAATGCTGTGACCGGGTTTTTCCTCGTCGGCGCTGTCTTCAGCATCGGCTTTCGCCAGCAGCGCCCTTAGGCCAAAAACGGCAAAAAGCGCCACGACCGCAATCTCTACCCAGGGTTTTGGGATCCACTGAGCCGCGGCTGCTCCGAACACCACCGCGGCCAGATTCAGCAAGGCAAAGGCCGAAACGGCGCCGAGCACGATGGGCAGGCCGCGATGGCGGGCCGCCAGCGTCATGCAGACCAATTGGCTTTTGTCGCCGAATTCGGCCGTAGCGATGAGGGCGAAGGTGCCGGAAAGCTGGGTGGCCCATTCGATCACCTCCGCCGCGGGTACCAATCCTTGCCAGTCGGACCAGTCGGCGGGAAACAAGCAAGCCATGGACTAGCCTCAGGTGAGCATGTTATCCAGCATCATCATGACGATGAAGCCGGTCATGACCGCGAAGGTGGCGGAGCGGGCCTTGCCCTTCGACTGGGTCTCGGGAATGATGTCGTCGGCAATGACGAACAGCATGGCACCGGCTGCGAAGGCCATGCCGATTGGCAGCAAAGGCTGGAACATCGTCACTGCCGCGACACCCAGAAATCCACCGATCGGTTCGACCAGCCCGGTAAGGGTCGCCACCAGCACCGCCTGAATCCGGTTATACCCAAGGCCCACCAAGGGCAAGGCGACCGCCAACCCTTCCGGCACGTTTTGCAGGGCGATGGCGATGGCCAAGCTGGTGCCGTTGTGCCAATCCCCGGAGCCGAAGCTGACCCCCACGGCCATCCCTTCCGGGAAGTTGTGAACGGTGATGGCGATGACGAATAGCCAGATCTTGCGTAGCGCCGCCGACAATTCCATGCCTTCGGTGTTGTCGGCCACATTGCCGTGGGGCAGCCAACGGTCGGTGAATTCAAGGAAAAAAGCGCCGATCATCATGCCCACGCCCACCACGTAGATGCCCTTGCCGGGCCAGAGCTGGTTGCCGTACTGGATGCCCGGCGCGACCAGGGAGAATGCGGTGGCGGCCAGCATCACGCCGGCCGCTCCCCCCAACATGATGTAGAGGGTCTTTTGCTTGACGTCCTTGAACAGCAAGGCCGGCAGCGCCCCCAGGCCAGTGGCGAGGCCGGCGAGAATGCTGGCCAGGGATCCATAGGCGACGATCGGGTTGAACAGTAGGTAGACCAGCCCAAGCAGGATCGCGGTGATGACGCTCAGCACCGCCGCGGCGATCAGCGTGCGCAAGGCGATCGAACAACTCGCAAAGCGATCGTAATGGGGGAGTGTTCGGAGCTTCTGATCGACTAAATCGAGAGCGGGAATATTCATCGTCGCTTATCCGGTTGTTGTTAGGGTGACGAGGGAGTAGAGCGGGGCGTCAGGCGGTCGACGGGCAATGCTAGACTGCCGTCCGGTTGGCGGCAAGGTAGGATCGAAGAAAGTGGAGCAACCGCTTGGCTGGTCCAATCCATTCAGCGCCGTCGCCGGCATGGGGCGGGCTGGGGCGCGTCGGCGCGTTTATCGACGTGTTGCAATGTCCTGGCAGATTTCCTCGGGTCGCGAAGTGACCGGAAACTCGATTCCCGAGGGCAGGTGGTTTGTGCCTCGAATGGCGCAGTCCGCGGGAGGTGGCTTCGCTTCGACTGCGGCCGATCCGAATGTCGGGCTTGACCTCATTCGTCATGATGGTGTAACAGTTTTGATATGCTGGCAGGATCGGGACAGCCCTGCGCATGGATGTCCTCGTCCGATGGTCCAAGCGTGAGTTGTCGGGAAAACTGGATCCAGGCCTGAAGCCGTTTCGGTTTGGCCCGATCATGGATACCGGAAACATCGGGCGGCATGCGGACTGGATCAAACGACGTATTTCGGTCCAAGGAGCCCTGGCACGGTGCCGTTGCCATCGTCGCAGTGCCTCAGGAAAGGGTGTTGAATCTGTGTGGAAATTGAAGCAAGCTATCGGGTATTTTGGACTTTATGAGTGTTTTGCGGCTGCTTAGCCGAGGAAGGGAGTGCTTATGTTTACTGTAGATCGAGTTTACTCACAGCGCAGTGCGTCGACCGGGGCGCTGGAATGGTACTTTTCGGCGCGGGAAGGGGAGTACGGACCCTACGAGTTCCGTGGCGCCGCCGAGAAAATGTTGAAGGAGTTCATTGCGCGATGCATCAAGACGGGCTCCGATGGGGGACGGGCCAGGAAATCGAGGCCCACGTTATCGCTCGTCCCGATGGAGCCTGGATTGAGAACCTTCGAAGCGGGAAAGCAGAAAAAGGGAAATGAGGGAACGTAGAACACCGCTGGGCGGGTCAACGCAACCAGGATTTCGCAGCCGGATGCAATAGCCCCGCAGACCGTTCCGCGATGCAGTTTGGTCGGACCAGGACGCCCGCGGAAGAGTCAGTCAGATAGTCCTCCCCATGCTCGATTTCCGCATCTTTTGTTGTCCTCTGGTGAGTTGATGGCCCCTGCCAGTCCTGGCGCTAGGTGATGAGCCGGCAGGTTTTCTACCGTAGTCGGGCGGGAGACGCTATCACCCCGCGCCCGCCGATCCATGGCTTGGCGGAATCGGCGATAATGCAAACTGCTGCCCTAGCCCTCACCTCATCCATTCCCTGGGGACATCAATCGTATGGCTTCAAAACACGATAACGCCAGCCTGGCGGTGTTCTGCGACTTTGAGAACGTGGCGCTGGGCGTCCGCGATGCCAAGTACGACAGGTTCGATATCAAGCCGGTGCTCGAACGCCTCCTCCTGAAAGGCAGCATCGTCGTGAAGAAAGCTTATTGTGACTGGGATCGCTACAAAGGATTCAAGACCACGCTGCACGAGGCCAATTTCGAGTTGATCGAGATTCCTCACATTCGACAGTCGGGCAAGAACTCGGCCGATATCCGGCTGGTCGTCGACGCCCTGGATTTGTGTTACACCAAGGCGCATGTCAACACCTTCGTGATCATCAGCGGCGATTCGGACTTTTCGCCGCTGGTCTCCAAGCTCCGTGAAAATGCCAAGCAGGTCATCGGAGTGGGGGTGAAGCAATCGACCTCCGATCTTCTGGTCGCCAACTGCGACGAGTTCATCTTCTACGACGATCTGGTGCGGGAAAGTCAGCGCGCTGCGGCCAAGCGTAATATTCGGGAGTCCCAGCCCGCCACGCCGCGATCGTCCGAAGAGGAAAAGCGGCGCAAGGAAGAATTGGAATCCCGCCGCAATCAGGCGATCGAGATTGCGGTCAAGACCTTCGACGCCTTGATCGCCGAACGGGGCGACAGCGGCAAGATTTGGGCTTCGGTGCTGAAAGAGGCGATCAAGCGCCGCAAGCCCGATTTCAACGAATCGTACTTTGGCTTCCGCGCTTTCGGAAATTTGCTGGAGGAGGCGCAGGCGCGGGGGTTTCTCGAATTCGGCCGGGACGAGAAATCGGGGGCGTTCGTTTACCGCAGCAGCGGCGTCGCGCCGGTCAGCGAAACGGTAGCACCTCCGGCTCAGCCCGGTCCGGTCGTCCCGGCCCCGTCGGAAGAATCGGCGGAATCGGCTCCGGACGCTGGCGTCAAGCAAGCTCCGCGCCGACAGGGGCGGAGTCGCCGCAGGTCAGGTGAAACTAAGACGGCGACGGAATCAACTGTCGGCGCCACGGCCGCGCCGGAGGCAATCACGGCGGCAGAAGCCGAAGCTCAGGTCGTGCCGGCGGAACCGACGGCAGAAACGGCGCGGAAACCCGCTGCCCGCAAACGCCGCTCCCGGAAAACGGAAGCCGCGCCCGAACATTCGTGAGTTCCGCTCCCGCCATGACATAACAAGGGTCAGCGGCCGCGAAAGGGTTGATGACGTTCCGCCCCTCGAACCTTGGACGATGGCCTCCTCCGGCCGGCGGCAATACCCGGCCCCCGTTTCTCCCGCCGAGCAGCGCGCCCCGCGGCCGGGGATGGCTTTTCCCCGCAGTCCGGTTTCTTGCATCTCGCGCATTCCTTGGTTACGGTCAGAATGGTGTCCGTGGCAATGTGCCTCGGGGTTCTCAACGCATACCTGCCAACGATCACGCAAAGGGGTTTCCTGGGGGGGCGAGCCCTTTGCGGCTCGCTCGATAGCGTTTTATGCGATTTCATCCCGCGAGTGATGGAGGCGCAGAGACCTGCAAGCTTCGATGTCGATTTCCTAAATGTCTTGAGAGCCGATTGATGAAAGGTAAGGTTGTCTACGCGCTGGATTTTGATGGTGTGATCTGCGATAGCGCCGTGGAAACGGGTTTGTCGGGCTGGAAGGCCGCCTGCCGGATTTGGAGCGACATGCCCAAAGCGATTCTGCCTGGAATACTTGATAGCTTTCGACAAGTCAGGCCAATCATAGAAACGGGCTATGAGTCTGTTCTGGCCATGCGCATGTTGTATTGCGGAGCATCAGCCGAAACGTTGTATACGGAGTATGTTGCCGGGTTTAGGAGGTTGATGGTGGAGGCTGGCAGCGATACCGAAGACTTAAAGACTATATTCGGAGAGACCCGGGATGCCTGGATCGCGGCTGATAAGGCTGAGTGGATAAGGGAAAATCCACTTTATCCGGGGGTTGCGGAAAAGCTGGCCCGGCAGGCTCAAAGTGAGCCCTGGTATGTCATTACCACCAAGCAGCAGCGTTTCGTTAAACTGATTCTTGACGCCAGCCATGTCGATTTACCGGAAGACCGGATTTTCGGCCTCGATCGCAAAATGAGCAAAGCTGAAGTTCTGAAATTCCTGGCGAAGCGCCATTCGGGTCAAATCATTCATTTTGTCGAGGACAGACTTCAGACGCTGCAAAAAATCAAACAGGACCCTGAGCTTGCTGACGTCCAACTGTTGCTGGCGGCGTGGGGTTACAACACGGAAGCGGAAAAAGGCCGTGCTGCTATCGATGGTATTACCCAGATATCACTGGAAGAGTTCCTGTCTTGAGCTTTCTGGGAGGACAACATGAAGGCCTATGGCGTCGACAGGTCCTGGCGGCAGATGACTCGCGAGGGGTTTGAAGTGGAGTGCCTTGCTGCGCCGTCGAGCGGCTGATGCGCGCTTGCATGGATTGCGCGGCGTCAACATTCTGGTGTTTGCCGGACTGGCGCACCACCTGGCCCTTGGACGCTTTTGAAGGCTTGTGGCTTTACACGCCGAGCTTGCCCGACTTGTAGCCGCCTGCGGCGACAGGACCGCCGCCGGCACGCCGACCTTCCACCTTGAAGAACCCCATGGCGTCTTGCAGCTGCTCGGCCTGGCCGCTCATCTCCTCGGCGGTGGCCGCCAGTTCTTCGGCGGAACTGGCGGTCTGCTGGGTGATCTGGTTGATCTGGCCCATGGCGTTATTGATCTGACCCACGCCGGAGGTCTGCTCCTCGGAGGCTGCCGTGATCTCCTGTACCAGGTCGGAGGTCTTGTTGATGGAGGGCACGATCTCGTCCAGCAGCTTGCCG
>VEPB01000480.1 GCA_012026715.1 Methylococcaceae bacterium
CCACCGCCTCGCGGATAGCCTTGATGAGGCCAGGACTGGTGCCGCAGCAGCCGCCGACGATGTTGAGGAAGCCGTTCTCGGCCCAGTCGGCGATCTCCCGGGCCATGGCTTCCGGCGTCTCGTCATAGCCGCCGAACTCGTTGGGCAGACCCGCGTTGGGATGGGCGGAGATGCGGGTATCGCAAACGCGGGAAAGTTCTTCCACGTACTGGCGTAGCTTGTCGGCGCCCAGGGCGCAGTTGAGCCCGAAGGAAATGGGCTGGACGTGGCGCAACGAGTTCCAGAAGGCCTCGGCGGTCTGGCCGGACAGGGTGCGGCCGGAGGCGTCGGTGATGGTACCGGAAATCATCACCGGCAGGGTGTAACCCAGATCGTCGAAGAACTTCTCCACCGCGAAGATGGCCGCCTTGGCGTTGAGGGTGTCGAAGATGGTCTCGATCAGCAGGATGTCGGCGCCACCGTCCACCAGGCCGCGGGCAGCTTCGTAATAGGCGTCCACCAGTTCGGCGAAGTTGACCGCTCGGTAGCCGGGGTCGTTGACGTCCGGCGACATGGAGGCGGTGCGGTTGGTCGGCCCCAGCACGCCGGCTACGAAGCGGGGCTTGGCCGGGTTGGTCGCTTCCATGGCGTCGGCCAGTTCGCGGGCGATCTGCGCCGAGGCGACGTTGATCTCGTAAACCAGATCCTCCATGCCGTAATCCGCCATGGAAATGCGGTTGGCGTTGAAGGTGTTGGTTTCCAGCATGTCGGAACCGGCTTCCAGATAGGCCTGCTGGATGGCCTGGATGACGTCCGGGCGGGTCAGCGACAGCAGGGCGTTGTTGCCCTTCAGGTCGCTGGGCCAATCGGCGAAGCGGGCGCCGCGGTAATCCTGCTCCGTCAACTGGTAGCGCTGGATCATGGTGCCCATGGCGCCGTCCAGGAACAGGATGTGGCTGGACAGACGCTGCTGGAGGAGTTCGGTGCGGCGGGCGGCGCGTTCTTGTGGGGACATGGGCAGGGGCGGTTCCGGTGATGACAAGGGCCGGAATTGTAGTGGCTGGCAACAGCCGGAAAAAGCCGGTTGGGTCAAGCGGGTCGCTGGGTGTTCCTCGCCTCGGGTGACACCCCAGGCACTTTAGCTGTGGCAAATGACGCAAGTTTATTGTCTCTCGCGGCTTGTTTTCGTTGAGATGCTGATCAACAGACGGACTTTTCAGAGAAAGTTGCGTGTGGCTCCGAATTTGCTTGAGTCGTTACGGCCCGACTAAGGGCCGCGTGGCGATAACAACAATCGGAGAATAACCATGCGCACGTCCCTTTGGGCCATCCCAGCCGTTACCCAGTTACTGTTGTGTTTTTCCGTGCTGATCCAGGTGCCGCAAGCCTTAGCCGCCAAACCCTTGGCGATCAAGTCCGCCCGTTACGATGCCCGCCATCGGCTGTTGAAGGTCAAGACCGCGACCCGCTCCCTGAGCGGTACCGTCTCTCTGCTGCATGGGGCCGGCGGATTGTTGGACCAGCGGCCGCTGGACGGGAACAATCAGAGCTTTTCCATCCCCCTGGCGCGGCTGGGGCAGGTTCCCTGTTCCGTCGAAGTAAGGGCTGGCGGCGCAACCGCTGTCAAAGCGGTGGCGGGAGCGCCGCAGGAATGCCGCAAGACGCCGGTCTGCAAGATCAGCAAGCCGGCCAATGGCGCCCAGCTTGCCGTCAACACGCCCTTCGAGTACGCGGCCAGTGTCAAGGTTCGCGATCGCAAGGCGGGAGAACTGAGCTACGAATGGGATTTTGGCGGCGGCGTCATGGGCAATTCGTCGGGTGAAGGACTGGCCAATGCGACGCTGCGACCGAGCGGTTTGTCCGGGACCACCAGCTTCGTGCGCGGCGACGCGGTCTACCGGGTCCGGTTCGCCGCCCTGGACGGCAACAAGCGTTACTGCGAGGCGGCGGTGGAGGTGACCGTGGGCGCGCCGCCGGCGGATCTGCCGGCCAAGGTGGCCGAACAGGCGAGTCCGGTCCGGGGCGGGGAAATCGGCGGCGAGAAGAACGATCTGGTGGTGCTGCCGTTTCAGGAATGGACCATGCAACACACCAGCGACATGCGCCAGCAGCCCATCGGCTACGACTCCTTCAACCATTTGTTCAACAACATGGAAGCCTATGTGGTGCGCAAGGGCAGCGTGGGACTGACCGACAAACCCAAGCTGCTGGGGCCCGACGACGTCGAACTGCGCTATTCGGCGGCTTCCAATCCCTTCGATCCGGTCGGTGCCGATTCCATCAACTCCACCAGCCAGAACTGGCCGCTCAAGGGTGACGGCTCGCAGCCGGCGCCTTTCATGGATGCCGCCACCACGGTGAAGAAAACCGACAACTGGGAACTGCACCCGGATCGCCCGGCGGAAACCGTCGACCCCAATTACCGCAACTGGTCGCAAGTTCAGTCGATCTTCGCCTGGGCCGGTTTGCATAACGCCAGTCCCAACCTGCCGGCCCCGGACGAAGGTTATTACCCCCACGGCACCCCGCCGCTGGAAGGCGAACAGGAGCCGGATTATTTCCAGTGGTATCAGGATCAGTACGCCAAGTTCCAGAAGCTCAAGCGGCCCGATGCGGATCACGGCAGCTACATGCCCGGCAAGGCAGCTCCCTTCGTCGCCAACGATCCCCAGCCGTTCTACGATTTCGACGCAGATAACAAGTGGTTCCGCGCCGCCGCGATTCCCGTCACCGACGTGGCCGACCGCGGCCGGGTCAACCCATACAGCCTGATGCGGGTGGAAGCGGTGGATGAGGGCGGCCAGGCGGTTGCCGCGGCGACCGATGGAGTGCTCAACACCAGCCGCGATTTTCATTGTCGGGAGTGCCACGCCAAGGGCCGGATCGCGGCCAATTCCGCGGCTGGCTACAAGGCGGAAGCATTCCTGTCGAGTCCGAAAGGCCAGGATCCGTGGTATTTCGACAAGCGCGATCCTAACCGGCATCTGGACAAGCCAGAGTTCTACGAGGCGACCGGCGACACCCTCTACGACCAGGAATATGCGGCTTCCCTCAACTACGCGAGCCTGCACGACTTCTACGATGGCTACGACTTCGTCGGGTCCATGATCAACGGGGGCGGTTCCCTTTGGTCGTTTCACAACGGCCTGGCCAAGGAAGATACCCCGAAGACCTGCAACGGCTGTCACTACACGCCGGTGGAAGCGATGTTCCGCAAGGAAACCTTCTGGATCGCCGCCCCTTACGACAACACCAATCTGTATTACAACCCGGACTATTCCATGGCCATGCACCGCTTCCACGGCGAGATGCAGTACAACGACGAAAAGACCGACATTCTGCGCAACGGCAAGGGCGCCTACGCCCGTTTCGACTGGAAAAGTCTCAGCAAGCGCGAACCGGGGAAGAACCCCAATCCCCGGACACTGTTCCCCGTTTTCGGGGCGGACGGCCAGCAGCTGCCGATGGAGGAGAACTGCCTGAAATGCCATGCCGGACACCGAGAGCCGCTATACAACGACCGAATGGCGACGGCCGGGGTGACCTGTTACGACTGCCACGGGGATATGCTGGCCATGGGTCGGGCGTTTCCCAAGGATGCGGCCAAGGCCGGCTCGACCAGCAACAACGACTACCGGATCGCCTGGTTCGACCAGACCGATTGCGGTTCCTGCCATTCCGGCAAGGGCAGCGATGCGGTATTGAAGCGGGCGTTCGACGATTCCGACCTGTCTGCCACCAGCCGCCCGGTTGATCTCACCGATCCGGACACCGCCCGCTTTGCGGTGGTGCCGAAGTACCGGCAGGAGCTGGAAGCCTATACCTACTGGTGGGATGCCGCGGCCAACGGCGGAGAAGGGGCGGACGGCGAGGACACCTCGCCGCTCAAGGTGGATTCGCCGCTCTACCGGTTCGGCAAGGACCAGCACGCCAACATGGCCTGCGCAGCCTGTCACGGCGTCGCCCATTCCATCGGCCCCAACCGCGATCCAAAAGCCAACGACAACATCACCGCGCTGCAACTGCAGGGCTACGCCGGCCCGGTGCTGGAATGCAGCGTCTGCCATACCCGGGATGCATTTGCCGCCGAGGAAAGCATCGGCAGTACCCTGCATTATCCGGACAAGGTCGGCAAGGCGACCATCCTGGCCGGGCCCCATAACCTGCACCCGGTCAACGACCCCAACTGGTATCTCAACGAAAGGTCCGGCGACACCGCTCAGGCCAACCAGACCGACGGCACCCGCAAGGGCGGCTGGCACAGCGCCTGGTCCGGCAAGCCGGGGTTGAAAGGCGAGGATCAGTGTGCGGCCTGCCACGGCACCGATCATCGCGGCACGCGGTTGTCCAAGACGCCGGTGGATCGGGTCTTCGACTTTTCCGGCTTTGACCGGAAGAAGCTCCGCACGGCCGGGTTCAAGTCGCGGGTGATCCGGGTCAAGGCCGGTACGCCGATCGGCTGCGACACCTGCCACGATGTCGAAACCAGCCGGTTGTTGGGTGCCGGCAACTAGTCCGGTTAGGGGGTGGGGGGTGCGCGGGATATGCCGCAGTCGCTGCGGCATATCCCATGGATTTTGTATGGGAGCCTGGCTTTCTGGCGACCCCAGGCCGAGCGGACTTTAATAAAGGGTCATTAAAACAAACGGGTCCTGAAAAGCGGTGCGATTGGTCTGGGGTTTGCTTGGCTCTACTTTCGGTCGAGGGAGTGCCGCGCGCATTGCGCGTATCCGTGTGGGACTCAGCGAAAGCAACCAGAACGAGGAGACCTCAAATGTTTAACGCGACATCAGAACCGCGTCGCACCGCACCAGGGGGATTTGCCCTGCTGGCTGCGGTTGCAGTCGCCGGGGCAGGGTTCGGCGGGGCCGTCGAGGCCAAGCCGGCGGCGCCTAGAATCAGCGCCACTGCGAAATACCAGGCCAAAGCCGGAAGAGTTACCGTGAAGGGAAGCCTCAAGGGCATGACTGCAGGCACAAAGGTGTCGGTTTACGATGCGGCCGATCACATGCTGCTCTACGCCGTTCAGGCCAACGCCAAGTCGAGCTTCAGCCTGAATCTGACCGACGGCGATGTGCCTTGCCGCTTGCAACTGGAATCAGGGGCGGTAAAGACCGTCATCAAGGTGGCCGGTGCGCCCAAGTCTTGCGCATCGACCCCGGCTTGCGGCATTGCCTTGCCCGATCAGCAGATTCATGAGGGAGAGGAGCTGACCTTGACCGCTGCGGCCAAGAAGGTAAAGGGTTCAGAGCCCGAGTTTTCCTGGGATCTGGGCGATGGCAGCAGTGCCACCGGTGCGTCGGTGAGCCACAAGTACGACTTTGCCGGCATATACAAGGTGGTCCTGACCGGCACCGCCGGGGAGGCACGCTGCAGCGACGATTTGCGGGTGTCGGTGGCGCCGGCGGCCGGCACCAATCCCAATCCCAAGGTTTCCGAACAGGGCGAGCGGCCGGCGGTCGGCGCCGCCATGCCCGGAGCCGATGGCAGCAACGACAAGGACGCCTATGTGGTGATGCCCTACGAGGAGACTGGCATGGAAGGCGGCAGCCAGATCAACATTCCGTTCAATCCCATGGTTCCCTTCAACGCGATGAACGCGCAGGTGATCCAGAAGGTGCCGGGCAAGCCCAAGCTGATCGACGGCAGCAAGCTGCAGCTGTTCTATTCGGCGGCATCCAGCCCGGACGACCCGGTGGGCGCCGACTCCATCAACTCCACCAGCCAGAACTATTTCAAGGACGGATCGATCGGCGCCAATTTCGATACCGTGAAGACCACCTGTTCCACCGACTGCACTGAGAAAGACAAGGAAAAGGATACTTTCCTGATCGAAGGGCAGAACTACACCGCGGCGGCGATCCGCAAGAGCGAGTTGTGGGATCACATCGAACAGCCCAACTTTGCGTTGCGGAAGGATTCCAAGGGGAATCCGGATACGGTCCAGCGCGGGTCGGCCAACGGCGACCAGCAGAACCGCTTCAAGCCGGCCAAGCCGCCCTTGCTGCCTGACCAGGGCATGCGCGGCAAGGTCGACCTGGGTGCCGGGGTACGCTCCATGCCGGGCATTGCCGACCCTTACAAGGCCAACGATCCCATGCCCTTCGATTATGCCAGCGGCCAGAATGCCTTCGTGGCCCAGAACATTCCATTGACCGACATCGACGACCAGGGCCGCACCAATCCTTACCCGCTGCTGCGGGTTGAGGCCAAGGACGGCACCGGCAAGCGGGTGGCGGCCACCGACGCGGTTTACACCACCGCATCGGAAACCGGCTGCCGCGCCTGCCATCTGAAGGGTGGCATCGCTGGCGCCGATATCTGGCGTACGCCGGTGCACGAACGCGAGTTGACCGATACGGAAGGCAATCCTGGGCCTGCCACCGGCGCCGGGGCGGTTCCGCCCGGCTCGACCGCCGACAAGCTTTACGGCCCGGCGGTCAACAATCGGTTTGATGAGGACTATTCGCTGGATCCCAACCTGACCAAGGCGAACCTGACGACACCGGTGCTGGATGGGGGTGAGTTGCCCAAAGATGCCAACGGCATCCGCACCGACCGGGTGGCGGAGTCCCGCTGGCTCAAGCCCGACGGCAGCACCAGCCCCACCAACCCGGACAAG
>VEPB01000149.1 GCA_012026715.1 Methylococcaceae bacterium
GCCGTGGTCGAGGCACTCAAGCGTTTTCCCATCGTCAACGCTTCCATTGAAGACAGCGAAATCGTCTACCACGACTTCTACGATATCGGCATCGCCGTCTCCACCGACCGAGGGCTGGTGGTGCCGATCCTGCGCGATGCCGACAGGCTGGATTTCGGCGCCATCGAGCGGGCGGTTGCCGAGTTCTCTCAGAAGGCGAGGGAAGGGCGGTTAAGCTACGAGGAACTGACCGGCGGCACCTTCAGCATCACCAACGGAGGGATCTTTGGGTCGCTGTTGTCCACCCCCATCCTCAACCCTCCGCAAAGCGCCATTCTCGGCATGCACGCGATCAAGGAGCGCCCCGTGGTGGAGAATGGCGAGATCGTCATCCGTCCGATGATCTATCTGGCGCTGTCCTACGATCACCGGTTGATCGATGGTCGCGACGCGGTTTCGTTCCTGGTGACCATCAAGGAACTGCTGGAAGACCCGGTTCGCATGGTTCTCAGCGTTTGAGTCCCTGGCGCAACGGTTCGTGCTGACCAGCCTCAGCCTGGTGCTGGACGTCGCGTTCGGCTGCCTGGCCGGGGTTTTGTCCGGGTTGTTCGGCGTGGGCGGTGGCGCGGTGCTGGTGCCTTTCTTGGCCTGGCAATTCGACCGCCAGGGCTTTCCAGCAGGGAGTGTGATGGTCGCCGCGGTTGCGACCTCGTTGGCTACCATCGTCGTCACCGGCACGTCTTCCATGCTGGCGCATCATCGCCGCGGAGCCGTTCACTGGCCGACGGTGATTCAGTTGTTGCCGGGCATCCTGCTGGGATCACTGGCCGGCTCCTCCATCGCGGAGCGTCTGCCGGTAGAATTCTTCAAGGTACTGTTTGCGGTTTTCCTCATTCTTATCGCCGTCCGGATGTTGGTTGCGGCTCGCCATGGGGGCGAGCGGCCGCGGCCCGGCAGAGCGGCCATGATCGTGGCGGGTAGCCTGATCGGAATCGCATCGACCGTCGTCGGTATCGGCGGAGGCAGCCTGACCGTTCCGTTCCTGGAACGGCGCCGCTATTCGATCCGCGAAGCCGTTGCCATTTCGGCGGCCTTGGGGGTGCCTATTGCCGTGGCAGGCACCGCCAGTTATGTGTTGCTGGGGTGGCAGCAACCGGGATTGCCGGAACACTCTCTCGGATATGTCCAGTTACCGGCTGCCCTGGCGATTGTCCTTGGCAGCGTGCCATTGGCGCCTGTCGGCGCCAGTTTGGCTCACCGCCTTCCCGTCGTAAGGCTGAAACGGTGGTTTGCGCTGGTCTTGATCGGGGTCGGTGCAAGAATGTTATGGCCAGCCGCAGTCCAGTGGTTCTCCGCCTGACATTTGCGCTGGCCTGACCGCTGCCGGTCAGGTGTTGGCATCAGGCATCCTTTTTTAGATGCAACATGGTGAACAGGCCCATGGGCGGAAGGGTGTGACGAGATACTTCCTTCAAGCCGGTGTGGGACAGGACTTCTTCGACGCTCATGTCCGGCCGCCAGCCCAGTTTGTTGGATAGGGGTGCCAACATCGCTTCCAGGTTGCGGCGCATACCCCGTTCTGCCGCAAAGTGATTGACGATGATCACGTCGCCGCCGGGTTTCAAGACCCGTTCGATCTCTTGCATGACTCGGTCCGGTTCGGGCACCACCGACATGACGTAGGCTGCGACCACCGCATCAAATGTGGAATCGGCAAAGTGCATTTTGCGGGCATCCATGATCTCCAATTGGGTAATGTTTCCCAGCCGCCGCCGCTTCACGCGGCGGTGGGCCCGTTCCAGCATGTCCGGCGAAATGTCGATGCCGTGGACTTGGTGTTCATGGTGGTAGTAGGGCAGACTGATGCCGGTCCCCACCCCTACCTCCAGGATCTTGCCTGGCCGCTTGTTGGTGACCCCGGCGGCCATCGAGCGGCCGCGAAAACTGAGGAGCCAGCCGAAGGTATGGTCGTACACCGGAGCGTAGCGGGCATACGACTTTAATATGGACTCTAGCTGCATTGCTATTCTTCTCCGGGTGGGCGTATGCGCGGTGCACTCTTGAGCCGACTATTTTAGCCGTCAGCTGTTGGTCAGGTAAGAGCCATTATGAGGTTTGCCCCTCGTGGGCGGTCTTCTGCAGTCCCTAAGCTCCCTTGCCAAGCCACGGTTCTGTGACCGCCATCAAGGAATTCGCCGGCAGACAACCGTTTGTCGCCAAACGGCTACCGCCCGTCGGCTTGGCGGTCCGACATCACCGGTCTTTGCTATAGATTACAGCCATGAAACGACATAGCCCCCCTGGACAAATCGGCTTCACCCTCATCGAGTTGATGGTGACGCTCGCCGTCGCCGCAATCGTTCTGACGACTGCCGTACCCGGGTTTCGCCAGATGATCCAAAGCAACAAAGTTGCGACCGATATCAACGCCTTCGTTTCGGCCCTCCATTTGGCCCGGAGCGAGGCGGTCAAGCGTGGTAAGCCCGTTACGGTTTGTAAAAGCAATGACAGTGCGACTTGCGCGGCCGCAAATGGTTGGGAGCAGGGCTGGATCGTCTTCGTGGACACCAATGGATCGGGGACGCTGGATGTTGGAGAAGAGTTGTTGCGGGTTTACGACGGTCTCAGTGCAGGAACCACCCTGAGAGGCAATTCGACCGTCGATGATGCCGTGACCTTCCAGCCATCCGGATTCGCCGACGCGGGCTCCATCATCCTGTGCGACAGCCGGGTGCAGACGTTTTCCCATGACAAGGGACTAGCCCGGGTCGTCATTATCAGCACGCGGGGACGGGTTCGGCTAGTGCAAGGGGATCATGCCGACGTAACACTTATTACCTGCACGCCCAGTTGATCGGATTAAGCAATGAAAAACCCATGTACTGAAGGATTTACCCTGGTCGAGGTGTTGGTGGCGGTATTGGTGCTGGCCATTGGCTTGCTGGGCATGGCCGGACTTCAGGCGGTCGGATTAAAGAACAACAACACCGCGTATCTCCGCAGCCAGGCCACCTTCCTGGCGTATGAACTGGCAGACCGCATGAGGGCCAATAACGCCACGGGCAATGAGTTTTACGGAACCGTTACGGGTACCGAGGCCAACCCCAACAACGATTGCACGGCTGCACCCTGCACCGAGCAGGACATGGCCAAGAGCGACATCTACCAATGGCTACAGTCTCTGCAATCCTCGCTCCCCATGGGTATTGGAACCGTGACCAAGGCCGGCGCTGTTCACACCATTACCATCAAATGGGACGACAATCGCGACGGTGTGGTGGAAAACTGTACCGAAGCGGATCCCTGCTTTGTCCTGAGTGTACAGCCATGATGAACGTCTCTTTCAGATGGCAGCGCGGTATTTCCATGGTGGAAATCATGATCGCGCTGGTGCTTAGCCTGATCCTCAGCGCAGGCGTGATCCAGGTCTACCTGTCATCCAAGCAGAGTTACCGGACCCAGGAGGGTTATTCGCGCCTGCAGGAGAATGCCCGCTATGCCATGGAAACCATGACCCGGTTTATTCGTTTGGCGGGTTACAAGCCCTACGGGACAAATGCCATGCCCGACGATACGGCGTTATTTCCGGCGGTTGGTTCGTTTACCGTGGCCGGCCAGGTGGTATTTGGCTCCGATGGCGGAACTGGAGGTTCTGACAGTGTCACGGTCCGGTATCAGGACGATAGCCAAATGGGGGACTGCTATACCTCGACGGGTGATACCGCCGTTCACGTTGTGACCTTCGATGTGGATGGTGGCAATTTGCGCTGCACGGGGAATGCCGGAAATGAGCGAATTTTGGAAGGGGTGGATAGCCTTCAGATTCTCTATGGTATCGACACAGATGCTCCGGGTGACGGCTACGCCAACCAGTACCGCAATGCGGCGGCGGTCACCGGGGCATCGCAGTGGGCTCAGGTGGTGAGCGTGCGGGTCGGGTTATTGCTGAACACCGTGGATGATGTGAGTTCGGAAGCTGATACGACGAATTACAACTTGCTCGGGACCAGTCTATCGGCGCCTGCCAATACCGACCCGGCCCGCTTCAAGCGCCGCCATCCCTTTACCTTCACCATCAACGTCAGGAATAGAACGCCGTGAATACCGTGGCATGCTTTGGCTTCGCCAGCAAAGGGGACTCGCTTCGGCAACGCGGGGCCGTTTTGGTCGTCAGCCTGTTGATGCTGCTGGTGATGACCCTGATCGGCATCACCGGCGTTCAGGTGACCTCGTTGGAAGAGAAAATGGCCGGCAACAGTCGTGACCGTAACTTGGCGTTTCAAGCGGCGGAAGCAGCACTGAGAGCAGCGGAAGGCTCGATTGCTATGGCCGTTCAGAATAAACAGTTGTCAACCTTTGAAGCGCAATTTACAGGGCACCCTTATTACCCTAAATGCACGTCAACACCTGGCTGTAGTAGTGTTCCCTCGAATTTATTATCTGGCGATAATTTCGAAGGCAATACCAACTGGGATCATGCGGTTGGCTATACCGGAAGTTTAAGTGGGGTATCTTCTGTTCCCCATTATGTTGTCGAATGGTTAGTCTCCAACGATCCAAAACAGCATTTCTACAGAATCACTGCAAGAGGGGTTGGCGGTTCAGCCAATGCGGTGGTCGTTTTGCAATCGGTTTATCAGGTGAGTGAGCCGTGAATCCGGGCCTTCCTTGTGTTTTCAGAGTTCGTCCAGTGGAGTCAGCCATGAAAGGTCAAATTGCAGCATTGAAATCCCGTGCCATGGGCGTGGGAGTGGCGGCCGGGCTGCTGGGCAGCTTGGCGGTGTTCGGCTCCGCCGGGGTCTGGGCCGCGGCTGCTGCGGTGGCGCAATCGCCCCTTTATCTGGGGCTAAGCGCTCCGGCCTTGGTCATGCTGACCATGGAACGTGACCACAAGCTCTACTATGAGGCCTACAACGACGCGTCGGACGTAAACGGCGACGGGGTTCTGGACGTTCGCTACAACCCCGCCTTGCCCGATCCGTCCGATCCGACTCACGTCAAGATCGTCGATTACGCGGGCTATTTCGACTCCCATCGTTGTTACAGTTATGCCTCGGGCGTGTTTACCCCGACTGCGACCACGATCACCAAGAAATGCAGTGGCGCCTGGAGCGGCGATTTTCTGAACTATCTGACGACCTCGCGCATGGACGCCATGCGGCGGGTGCTCTACGGCGGCATGCGGAGCACCGACACCACGACTGATACCGTGCTGGAGCGTTCCCACATTCCCCAGGACGCCCACAGCTGGGGGAAGGAATACACCAGCACCGCAGCGGACGGTTACGCCATCGAGGAATACACGCCGCTGTCCCAGCCCGCCACTGGGACCCGCCATCTTTTTGCCAATACCACCTTGCTGTGCCCCTCGGGAAATTCGGATCCCGGCTGCAGTGCCAATACCGGGCTGCCGCTTTTGCGGGTTCTGACCAACTCCAGCTATCGGGTTTGGGAATGGCTGTCCATCGAGCGGCCGGTTGCCGGGGTGCAGTGCGCGACCGGAAACAATAGCCGGGCGACTTGCACGCACGCGGCCGGAACAAGCTGGGAAATCGTCCCTTCGACTGCTTTCGGCACGTTGACCCAAAGTACCTACAACACGGGAAGTTATGCTGCCGTCACGACTTATTCCGGCATGAACACCCTGGAAAGCAGTCGGGGGGTATCGAGCACGCTCTGTACCAGCGCCAGTCATCCCAACGGCTGCAAGTATGGAGTCACCAATGCATCGAGCATCAATGGCAGCGACAACCCGAACTCAAGCATCTCGGGTTCCCAGGATAACTTTCTGAC
>VEPB01000021.1 GCA_012026715.1 Methylococcaceae bacterium
AGCGGTTTCCCGCCTACCTGATGTAATCCAGCCGGCATTCGCACAAAAACTAGAGTGAAGCGTCGCGACGAGTATCGGTGAGATCCGAATATCGTCTTCAGCGATGTAATCCCACCTGCATTCGCGGCGCTTCACAAACCTCTACAACTCGATCGCCTCGATGGCGCCTACCCAATGGTCCGGACCCAGTTGTCCGGCCGCGAAGGCGGCGATGATCCTGAACACGTCGTCGGAAAACCCACCGACGTTCAAGATATCCTCACGTTCCGCCGCCTGGGTGGTCCCATAGGGCTGCACATCCACGCACACCAGCTTGGCCTTCGGGTTCCGTTTCCGGAACACCTCCCACTCCTTCAATGTCGCGGTGGCACCGCGGCGGGTGGCATCCACCCACGACTCGTTGTCCGACACGAACACCACCAGGTCGGCCTTGGCCTTATCCTTGTTCAGCCGGGCCAGGGGCGCGCTGCAGTTGGTTCCGCCGCCGCCGATGGCCGCCAGCTTCTGCGCGTTGGTCACCACCGAATCGCGCGGATTCAACTCGACATTGACCACGCCGTTCTCGAAGGGCAGCACCCGGGTATCCCGGTTCTTACGCAGCAACGCCGCCGACACCAAGGCTGCCACATCGATGCAGCGCACCGCCGTGGTCGCCGATCCACGCTGCCCCGTCACCGGGGAACGCATGGAGCCGGACACGTCGGGACACACCACCACCCGGCCATCGATCGCCGGCACATTGGCCAAGGCGATTTCCAGGGCATCCTGCAGAGCCTCCCTGATCTCCTGCGGCACCGCCTTGCCGGCTGCCTGAGAAGCCGCGAGCAACTGGTAAGGAAACACCTTGGCCTTGGCGATGGCCTGGGCATCCCGCAGCTTGGCCGCCACCGCCTCCGCCATCCCATCGATTTCGAACACGCCGTGACGCTGGAAAGTGTTCAAATTCATCCGCACCATCTGCCAACCGCCTTGGCGGGCGATGGCGGCCCACTGCGCCGAGTCCAGGTTCAGCGCCGTCAGCATCTGGAACGGCACCTCCGGCACCGTCCCTGTCGGATCGCGCTTCCAGGCCTCGAAGGCGCGGGTGATGGACGGCAACGCCGCCTCGTCGTAGGGCTTGCCCATCAGCCAGGCGAAGAAGGCTTCCCGCCAGGATTCGGCCGGCTTGGGGTGAACCATCTTCACCACGTCGGCCAGGGAAGGCATGTTGCCCACCGCAGCGTTCAACAAATCCTTCTCGCTAGCCTGATTGAGCCAGCCCTGAACCCACCGCTTCGGCCGGCTTCCCAGCGACTTGCGCCCCACCGCACCGCTGCGCAGGATCTGCACGAAGTTGCGCAGCATCTTGCCGTTTCGCACGACCCGCTCGAACACCGCCGGCAGGTACTCCTGGCCGCGGGTGGTCAACACCGCCGCCAACAGCGCCGGGGTATCCTTCATATAGCCCTGCTCCCGGCAGTAAATGGCGGTCTGGGCGATGAAGCGGGGATCCACTTCGCGGCACAGTTCCAGCAAGGTATCCAACTGAACTCCGGCGCTGGCGTAGTAGGTGCCGTTCAGGCACCCGGTGGCAGCATACTGGGCCAGCCGATGCTTGGGGCCGAAGCCATAGGCCGGGGCGCCCTCGTGGTTGCGCGCATCGGCCGCCGGCAGCAGGATGCCGCGGATGCTCTGAAACAATTGCTGGTTGGCCATGAGGTTCTCCTGTTCTGTCGTTGCCTACACAGGAGTATTGGCAATGGCTATGCCAAGACCCGGCCAACGACCAACAAACAGAATCAACATTATGTTTTTGCGAAAGTTTATTCCTCAAGCAGAAATCCCAAGCTCAACCGACCTTGGCCTCCGCACCCAGATCATTTATCTTTTTGGATAAACCTTTATCTCGAAATCCCGTGCCCCATTTCATCCATCTCGCCGACTCCCGCAACATCAGCCATATCCTTCGCTCCGGAATCGCGACTACCGATACCCCTATCACAGGCATCCGGGGCTGCTATTGCACGCCGGTCTGCCGGGACCACTACCGGACCCATCAGTGGCTCCGCGAATTGAAGCGGCGCGGCATGAAATCCATGCATGCGGTGCAG